>CAZLGI010000006.1:0-24170 GCA_964558995.1 uncultured Carnobacteriaceae bacterium
TTGGCGGAATAGCACCAAGTGGCCATAAAGTTGAATTAGTTAAAGAAGAATCTTACTTCTTCCGTATGAGTAAATATGCAGATCGTTTACTAAAATATTATGAAGATCATCCGGAGTTTATTCAACCAGAGTCACGTAAAAATGAAATGGTAAATAACTTTATTAAACCAGGTTTAGAAGACTTAGCAGTTTCTAGAACGACTTTCTCATGGGGCGTTCCTGTGAAGAGTGATCCGAAGCACGTTGTTTATGTATGGATTGATGCGTTAGCAAACTACATTACAGCTCTAGGATACGGTTCTGATGATCAAGAGCTATTCAATAAATATTGGCCAGCAGATGTTCATATGGTAGGAAAAGAAATTGTTCGTTTCCATACAATTTATTGGCCGATTGTCTTAATGGCATTAGACCTACCTTTACCGAAGAAAATCTTCGGTCATGGTTGGTTACAAATGAAAGATGGAAAGATGTCTAAATCTAAAGGGAATGTTGTTTACCCTGAAATGCTAGTTGAGCGTTACGGTTTGGATGCTTTGCGTTACTATTTAATGCGTGAAGTGACATTTGGTAGTGATGGTGTATTTACACCGCAAGATTACATTAACCGGATTAACTTTGACCTAGCGAATGATTTAGGTAACTTATTAAATCGTACGATTGCGATGATTAACAAATACTTCGGTGGCAAAGTGCCTGCATGGGGCGGTAAGAAATCTGAATTTGATTTATCATTAGAAAAAACAACCCATGAGGTGATGGAAAACTATCAACGCGAAATGGACAACATGCAATTTAGCGGTGCTTTAGCTGAAGTATGGCGTTTGATTTCACGTGCGAATAAGTACATCGACGAGACAGAGCCATGGCATTTGGCTAAAGACGAAGCGCGTAAAGAAGAATTAGGCAATGTGATGGTTCATTTAGCTGAAGTGTTACGTATGACAGCCATTTTCTTGAAACCATTCTTGACTGAATCTCCTGCCAAAATCTTTGAGCAACTAGGTTTAGACTTTGAAACTGGCTCGAAATGGGAAGACCTAGCATTTGGACTGTTCCCAGAAGGTACGACCGTTATTAAGAAGGGGACGCCAATTTTCCCACGTTTGGATGCTGAGGTAGAGGTTGAATTCTTGAAAGAAGAAATTGCGCCGACAGTTGAAGAAGAAGATACGGATGCGTTTGATCCTAATGAAACAGAACTCGTAAGTGAAAAAGAAAAACAAATTAAATACGAAGACTTTGATAAAGTAGAATTAAAAGTGGCAGAAGTCATAGCCTGTCAAAAGGTAGAAGGTGCAGATAAACTGTTGCAATTCCGTTTAGATGCAGGTGACAAAGGTCATCGTCAAATCCTTTCTGGTATTGCTGAATGGTATCAAGACCCAAGTTACTTTATTGGCAAAAAAGTTGTGATTGTTGCTAACTTGAAACCACGTAAAATGCGCGGTCAAGTTAGCCAAGGCATGATTTTATCAGCTGAAAAAGATGGCGAATTACAAGTTGTCTTTGCACCTGATAATGCTGTAAATGGTTCAATTATTGCATAAACATTCAACGAGCTGAGGCAAAAGCTTCAGCTCGTATTTTTACTAATATGAAATGAAGGGAAGTACGCACATGTTATTCGATACGCATTGTCATTTAAATGTGGATGCATTTGATGATGATCAAGAGCAAACCATTTTACGCGCAAAGGAAGCAGGCGTTGGTCGTTTTGCTGTTGTTGGTTTTGATGCACCAACAATCAAGAAATCTTTAGCACTAAGTGAAAAGTATTCTGAGATATACAGTATTATCGGTTGGCATCCAACTGAAGCGGCTTCCTATACGCCACAAGTTGAAGAGAGCTTAAAGGCGTTACTTTCAAATGATAAAGTCGTTGCTATGGGTGAAATAGGCTTAGATTTTTATTGGGATACTTCACCCGCAGCCGTTCAAGAAAAAGTGTTCCGCCAACAAATCCAAATTGCGAAAGATTTCCATTTGCCAATTGTGATTCATATGCGAGATGCGATAGAAGAGACTTATCAAATTCTAAAAGAAGAAGAAGTGTCTGAAATTGGCGGCATTATGCATAGTTATAGCGGCGGCGTGGACTATATGCAACGATTCCTAGATTTAGGTATGCACATCTCCTTAAGTGGGGTTGTGACCTTTAAGAAGGCAACAGAGGTTCACGAGGTTGCTAAGGTTGTGCCACTAGATCGCTTATTGATTGAGACTGATTCACCTTACTTAGCTCCAATGCCAAACCGCGGCAAGCGAAATGAGCCTGCTTACGTGAAGTATGTGGCTGAGCGAATCGCAGAATTAAGAGGTGTCCCAGTCGAAGACATTATTGCTGCAACAACTAAGAATGCAAATCGTTTATTCAGATTGGATGAAAAATGAAAATAAAAGAAATTATTGTCGTTGAAGGCAAAGCTGATACCAGTCGGATTTTGGAAGCAGTCGATGCAGATACGATTGAAACAAATGGCTCAGCGATTGATGAGTCGATTCTAAAACAAATTGAAAAAGCACAAGCCGTCCGTGGTGTCATCGTCTTAACTGACCCAGACTTTCCAGGTGGCAAAATTCGGGAAACAATTATGCAACGCATACCTGAAGTGAAGCATGCTTTTATTAAAAAAGCAGATTGCCAGTCACCCGCAGGCGGAAGTTTAGGCATTGAACATGCAGATGTAAAAACGATTCAAGAAGCTTTGAAAAACGTTCAAACGCCATATCTAACAATTAAAGCGAGCGATATGCCAAACTTTATCAGACGTGCCGGCTTAATCGGTCAGCCACAGTCAGCTGCTTATCGTGAGCTGATTGGTGATGAGTTAGGCATCGGCCGAGCGAATGGAAAACAGTTCGTCAAACGGATTCAAATGTTCCAAATTTCAGAAGACGATCTACTAACCGCAATGGAAAAATTAAACATTCCAGTTCCACAAGCAACGAAGGAAGGATGAAAACATGACGCAAAAAGATATCGCAACACCATCGCGTACGAAACAAATTTTGAAAAAATACAACCTATCCATGAAAAAGAGCTTGGGGCAGAACTTTCTTGTTGAACCAAATATTCTAACGAAAATGTTAGACGCTGGGGAAATTGACAAGGATACCTATGTCATTGAGATCGGTCCAGGAATTGGCGCATTGACCGAACGCTTAGCACGTGACGCAAAAAAAGTTATTACCTTTGAAATCGATCGACGTTTAGAGCCAATTTTGAAAACAGAATTAGCAGACTATGATAATATCGAAATTATTTTCCAAGATATTTTAGAAGTCAATCTGCCAGAATTAATCGCAGAAAAAATTGAACCTGGTGCGCGTATTGTTGTAGCGGCAAACTTACCTTATTACATTACAACCCCAATTATAATGAACTTTATCGAACAAAAACTACCGATTGATACCTTTGTTATGATGATGCAAAAAGAAGTAGCAGAACGAATGACATCAGAACCAAGCAGTAAAAACTATGGTTCCCTAACAATGGCGATTGATTATTATACTGAGGCAGAAATTTCATTTATCGTACCAAGGACAGTTTTCGTCCCTCAACCACGCGTTGACTCGGCTGTCTTGAAGCTTAAGAAAAGAGAAGAACCAAAAGTCGAAGTTAAAAATGAAAAACAATTCTTCCAATTAACACGCGCAAGCTTCCAACAAAGACGTAAAACCTTATGGAACAACTTGCAAAGCCACTTTGGTAAATTACCAGAAGTTAAAGACGCACTAAAAGAAGCGTTAGAGTCAACTGGAATTGATGGCGGCCGCAGAGCAGAAACGCTTTCGATTGAAGAGTTTGCGAAACTCGCAAATGAGATTGCTGAATTTGAAGTGTTAGAGAAATAAAAAAACTGATCCGTTTAGCGGGTCAGTTTTTTTTATTTCAAGCATTTACTAGTTAGTCGATCGGCAACGATTCATTTAACATAAAAATATCTTCAACCTGGCATTGGAATACTTGAGCAATTTTTAATGCCATTTCCAAAGATGGGTTGTAGCGATTGTTTTCCAGCCGAAGAATAGTTTCGCGTCTGACGTTAATGAGATCGGCCAATTTTTTTTGGGTCATTCCATTTTTTTCGCGTATTTCTTTGAGAGTAGTGATTATTTTTGCCATAGATTACCCCATACTTTCAAAGGTATGATAGACGATTCCAAAGCTTAAAAGAATTATGGCAATTGCAACTAATAATATTCCTGAATGAATAACCGTAACAATTTCAAAGAAAATAAATCATGTTAAAACGAGCAATAAGATGAGGTACCTTATCCAACCCAACCAACTCAATCATGAATCAACTGCGAAGGAGGGTAGCCGGTAATTTTTTTGAATACAGATGTAAAATATGCTGGGTTATCAAAGCCAACTAATTCAGCGACTTCATAAATCATGTAATCGCCAGTCAATAATTTTTCACGAGCAATGGCGATTCTTCGTTTTGTGACATATTCATTGAATGACATCGCCATTCGTTCTTTGAAAATACGTCCTAAGTAATTATTCGAAATATACAATTCTTGGGCAAGTTCATTCAAAGTAAATCGGCGATGGATATTTTTTTCCACATAACAAATTGCTTTCTGGATTAGTGTCGCGTGTTTAATATTTTCTTCAAATAAAGGTTCAGCTTTAATTTTCGCAATTAGATCTGTGTAGAAATGAAGTAAGTCATCCCACGAATTGAAAGAGAGGAACATTTGGAATAAATTTTCGTCATCATCTAAATAGTTGCTTAATTCGATGTTTAACTTTTCTAGTTCGTACTTAAAAATAGACAATAATTCTAATGAAATATTAAAAGCAGAAGTATTAATGTAGGCAAAAACCTGTGCTTCTTTGAAAAAGCCTTTCAAAATTGCCTCGGTTTCATTAATATCTAAATTTTGCAGTGCGGTAGTTAAAGATTGTTTCATCAAAGAGATTTGTTTCATGTCCGGTTCAAATTCGCCATCGTGTAATAAGTGGCGAATACTCTCGATGGTTTCCTGCCAATCATTTGTAGGAACACCCACATCATAATCGAAGGGAGACTTAAAGAAATCGACAAAGGTCTTACTTAGTTGGGTTAAGATTGCCAATTTATCATGGTCAGCTTTCGCATCTTGAATCGGATCCTTAATTAGCAAAATAAAATGCTCGGCATCCAAAATAATATAAAAATAATCTAAGTCAAGCTTCCGCAGCTGTTCACTCAAAATATTCTCAATACCAAAGTGAATCGCATGGTGAGAGTAATGTCCCCATAATTCCTGATTCAGCTTAAATTTATATTTAATCGGTGTATAAGTCGCACGGTTCCAAATGTGTATAATTCGTTCTTGAGTTGTTGATAAGTCATTAGGATTAATTAATTGCTTCACTGAACTTTCTAAAAGTTGCTGAGTAATATTTCGCATATAATAATCAACTTGAATTTTATAGCGTTTAGACGTTTTCTTCTCTTCATGTGTTTCAGTAAGGAAGCGGTCAATTTCGGCTAGACTTGTTAATAGCGTATTTCTTGAAGCGGGTTTCGATAGATAGTCACGAATATTCAACTTCAAAGCATCGCGTGCGTGCTTAAATTCAGCATAACCACTAAGAATAATGACCTCGCTCGTAATTTTCTGCTTCCTCAAAGCCTCAATCATTTCAATTCCATTTTGCTTAGGCATATAAATGTCGGTAATAATTAGATCAGGTTTCAACGTCATAGCCAGGTCATAACCTTCGCTCCCATTATGAGCAACGCCTACGACAGTAAAATTCAAATCAGATTTTTCAATTATCTTCTTAATTCCACTGCAGACAATTTTTTCATCATCCACAATCATGACAGTCCACATAGTAAGCCTCCTCTATCTTCCATTATTGAACGCATCCAATTCGACGAGGTAAGGAATTCTTATCGTAACGAGGACACCTTCAACTGGGTGGTTCTCCAAGGTCAAGTCAACTTTCTCATTAAAATAATTATCTAACCGCTCAGAAACATTACGAATGCCATAACCACCAGTCGCTTTTGTGTGTTTCTTTTCAAAAGTGGTGGCACCTGATCCATTATCTTGAATCATGATACTAATAGTGCTAGGGTCTTCTTTTTTAAGTGTCATCGCGATGTGGCCAGTTTCTTGTTCATTAAACCCATGAATGATCGCATTTTCGACGAAAGGTTGTAAAGTTAATTTAGGAATATAGGCTTGACTAATTGACGGATCCAAAGAAATCGAATAGCTTAATTTGTGCTTAAGTCGGATTTTTTGAAGGTCTAGATACTTTTGGACATACTGAACTTCGCGTTCGATGGTAATAATACTTTCACCCTTTGATAAACCAATTCGAAGCATATCGCCAAGTAATTCAATCATCGTACTCATATCATCATCGTCATTATCAATTGCCCGCCAATTGAGTTGGTCCAGTGTGTTATATAGAAAGTGCGGATTAATGTTAGCCTGCAAGGCACGAAGCTCAGCACGTTTACCAATTTCGTGATGGGTAACGACTTCTTTTAATAAATATTTATTTCGTTCGGTTAAGTCTTTATAAACAGCAAAAATCTCACCAAATTCATTTTCGTAATCAGTCGGAATTTGGTCCTGACTATCACGATTTAAACGGTGATGCTTCATTAAATGAATCAATTGTTTCAAAGGTGAAGTGACTTTACTAATCAGAAGAATAGCTGCAAGAATGGTTATCAAACTAACAATAATACTAATAATAATCATGTTCTCGGTGATACTTCGACTGGTTTCCGTCAAAATGTGATAGGGAGTGAGGCTAATGATCTTCCAATTGTTAGAAGCAACTTCGTTCATAACCACCAACGATTCTTCTTTTGACCTAGGGAAAAGATTGGTTTGTTTTCTGTCAAAAAGGTACTGACCTCCGATGAGTCCGATATCCGTACTCGCAAGAACTTGATTGTTCTGGTCCAGTAAGAGTAGCACAGAATTATTACTGAACTGTGCTAGCCATTCACTTAAGGCGAGAGGGTTAATATTCATTAACATCAAAGCATGCATCTCGCCTTTGAAGTTTCGCAACTTCCGAGCATGGGAAATAACAGGCCATTTATTTCCATATAAAGAGAAATCTCGCATACCGATCCAGCTGACGTTTTTGTCCCCCAGTGTATCCATTAAGGAATCAGCTGAAGGGCTTGTCAAACTGCCATACTTTACTGGTTGATTTTCCCTTTGTGGGGGAAGAAAGCCGTCATAATAAAGCTCAACCGAATCAATCAAGGAGTCAGTGTAAGCAACGTTGGAAATTTCCATATTTAAAATATTTCTTTGATAGTGTGAGGTGTTATCTCTTAAAATTCGATTGAGGGTATTTTGTCGACTAAGCGTGACGGATTGACCTTCAATATGACTCAATTGATTTTCCAACTGGGTATTTAATAACTGTAAATTATTTTCTTGAGTTTTAGCGGTCGAACGGATCGTCTCATTCGTAACTTGATAATAATTTAAGGTGATGTAGGAAGCGAAAATAATAAAAAGAAAGGCAGAAATACTCACTGATAACATTCTTTTATAGGAATATTTTTTTATGAAACGCAATTTAAATCCTCATTTCTCAAAAATGACTTCTCTCAATTACTATTATATACGACAATGAGAGTGCTTTCAATGTGGTTTTTTATGGTAAACTAACGTAATGGATTGTTTTTTGATAGTTTTTGTTTGTTTTTGTATGTCGTAAGCGCTAACAGAAAGGCTATAATATAGTTAAGGAAAAAGAAATGGAGGAAGAAAAAAGATGAAAAAACTTTTATATTCATTATTAGCAACAACTTCCATACTATTAGTAGCATGTGGAAACGGTGCTAATACGGACGATTCTTCAAATGCAGATACGGGTTCTAAAGGTACAACAGAACAAGTAACTGACAAAAATGAGACTGGCGATGGGCAAGTGATTCGTGTTGCTTGGTGGGGTGGTCAAACTCGTCACGACTTGACTCTTGAAGCAATCGAGTTATTCACAGAAGAAACAGGAATCAAAGTTGAAGCCGAGTACACAGGTTGGGATGGCTACTGGGAAAAATTAAGCACGCAAGCTGCCGGCGGTAATTTGCCAGATGTTATTCAAATGGATAATGCTTACTTAAATGAGTATGACAGTAACAGTCTTCTAGTAGACTTAACTCCTTATACAGATGACGGTACGATTGACATGACAAACATTGATGACTTATATCAAGAAGTACTGGTGTCAGACGGACGTGTACTTGGTGTCTCTGGTGGGGCGAACGCATTAGGAATTGTTTATAACGCTGAATACGCGGAGAAGTATGACGCGCATCTAGAGCCTGGATATACTTATGATGATATTTATGACTTGAATATGAAACTAAAAGAGGCAGTTGAAGCAGACGGTGGTTTGTTCCACGGTTATGACTTCTCTAACGCAGAGTACGAGTTATTCGTTAACTATGCTCGTCAAAACGGTCAAACATTATATAGCGAAGCAGGCGACAGCGTAGGCTTTGATACAAAACACTTAACAGATTACTTTACATGGGTTCAAAAAATGGTTGAAGACGGTGCTGCACCAACTCACGATATTATGCTTTCATACACTTCAGGTGGAGACAGCATGGTTGGAGAAGGAACAGCCTACATGAGAACCGCTGCAAGTAACCAATTACTTTCTGACCAATCAAGTTCAGAATTTGACCTAGATGTAACAATATTACCTTCTTTAGATGGTACTCATGCTAACTATATTCGTCCATCAATGTCATGGTCTATTACAGAACATGCACAAGAAAATGATGCCGCAGCAATGTTCATCGACTTTATGACAAATAATTTAGCAGCAAATGAAATCTTGAAAGGTGAACGTGGCGTCCCAATTTCAAGTGTTGTACGTGAACATTTAGCTGATGTCGTTGAAGAAACAACGAAAAAAACATTTGATTACTTAGATCTGGTTGCGGAATATTCAAAACCAGCTGATCCCCTATCACCACCAGGAGAGACTGAAGTTCGTGGCGTATTCTTACGTGTTGTTGAATCATTGAAATATGGTCAAGTGACACCGGAAGAAGCAGCAGAACAATTTGTTCAAGAAGCGAATAGTATCTTAAATTAATAAGAACGGGGCAACTTATTGATTTCTATTAAGTTGCCTCCTTTATTTAAAGGATGGTGATAGAGATATGGCAACAAGCGGTAATTTTACAGAAACATTTAAAGATGTTAGCAGCTCAAGAGGAAAACAAGATAACTTGGCAGGATATTTAGCCATTTCTCCTTGGTTAATTGGATTTATCTTATTAACGGTTGGTCCAATGATTGCGTCACTAGTTTTGTCATTTACTGAATATAATCTACTTTCTCCGCCTACTTTTATTGGGCTTGATAACTATGCGCGTCTGTTTACAGATCCTAGATATCTAAAATCGGTGCAAGTAACCTTGAAGTACGTGGTGATATCTGTGCCTTTGAGATTAGCATTTGCCTTGTTTGTGGCTTTGTTATTCAATACAGGTAGAAAAGCAAGTGGCTTCTTTTCCGGCGTGTATTATATTCCTTCAATTATTGGGGGAAGTGTAGCAGTATCAGTTATGTGGAGAAGACTATTCGGTTACGGCGGCGCTGTAACGGAAATTCTATCATTACTGAACATTACTGATCGAAACTTAATTGGTAACCCTGATACGGCACTTACAGTCCTTATTCTATTGGTTGTTTGGCAGTTTGGTTCGCCAATGGTTATTTTCTTAGCAGGCTTACGACAAATTCCAACGTCTCTATATGAAGCAGCAAGTGTAGATGGAGCGAGCAAAGTAAAACAATTCTTCCATGTGACGATTCCATTATTGACACCAGTTATTTTCTTTAACTTGGTTATGGGAACGATTCAAGGATTTATGACCTTTACTCAAGCTTACTTAATTACTGACGGTGGACCATTAGATGCGACCTTATTCTATGCAGTTTATCTCTATGAGATGGCGTTCGAATATCGTCATATGGGTTATGCGTCCGCTATGGCGTGGGTATTACTCATTATGATTGGTATCGTCACCCTAGTATTATTTGCTACATCGAAATACTGGGTATTCTATCAGAACGGAGGAGATAACTAATGCCAAATAAAAAAATCAAAGGACTTAGTGATACTATTTATTACATATTCGTTATCGCATTGGGTTTTACAATGCTATATCCCGTCCTGTGGCTTATATTCAGTTCGCTAAAAGTTGAAACAGAAATCTTCGGTAGTGCTTCCTTACTTCCAAGCGTCTTTGATTGGAAAAACTATGCAGAAGGTTGGGAAGGTTTTGGTGGAATCGGTTTTGGCGTTTACTTCAAAAACACCTTTATCATTACTAGCATTGTGGTTATTGGAACGTTAATTACAGGTTCACTTGTAGCTTTCGGGTTCGCACGACTTGAATTTAAAGGAAAAGCGATCTTGTTTGCTTGTTTGATGGCAACCTTAATGTTACCAACTCAAGTAACCTTGATTCCACAATACATTATTTACAACAATATTGGTTGGGTAAATACCTTTTATCCATTGATTGTACCGGCCTTTTTCGGAGGGCAGCCATTCTTTATTTTCTTAATGGTTCAATTCATTCATGGAATTCCAAAAGAATTAGATGAAGCAGCGATTGTAGACGGAGCGAACAACTGGGATATTTATTGGCGAATTATTTTGCCACTATTAAAACCAGCACTTGTTACGGTAGCGATCTTCGCCTTCATGTGGACTTGGGATGACTTTATGGGACCGTTGATTTACTTGAACCGTTCCACCCTACATACAATCTCACTTGCATTACGTAACTTTATGGATGCATCTGGCTCAACAAACTGGGGTCCATTATTAGCGATGTCCACTTTGTCAATCGTACCGCAACTGACGATATTCTTTATTTTCCAGAAAAACTTAGTACAAGGTATCGCGACAACGGGCTTGAAATAATAGGATGATAGAAATTAGGTGTAATGATGAGTAAAAAAATCGATAAAACTAAAACATTAGGAAAAATCTACAACCTGTTTGAAAGTGTGATGTTTTTAGCTTACCTAAACTTACTCTGGCTGTTGTTTACTTTATTAGGTGCCATTCTATTTGGATGGGCACCTGCAACAGCAGTTAGTTATAAGTTGTTGGCGAAGCATTTCCGTGGTGAGTCAACGAGAGACTCACTTCATAGAGTATTCTTTGAAGAGTACAAAACGTACTTTCTAAGAGCGAATTATTTAGGTTACTCGAGTTTGATCGTAGGAGTTTTTATCGTCTTCGGCGTTCTTACGATTACAACTTTACCAAGAGTGGCTTTCTATCTTGTTACAATATTTTACGGGGCTTTCGCAAGTCTATTCCTTGTAGCAAGTCTTTACTCTCTACCAGTGTTGGTTCGGTATGAAACGAGTTATTTTGCAACGATAAAATCGGCACTATTTATTAGTGTTGCACATTTGCATCATGCATTTGGAATTATTTTTGCATTAGTGTTCACGGTATTGTTCTTCATGAGTTTCCCAAGTATAGCTATTTTCTTCCTGTTCAGCTTGCCAGTGTTGATTGTAACCTGGATTTCAGAGAAGTCATTCAGTCGGATCGATCGTATTGTTGAAAATGAGAGACCAATGAGTGCTTAGAAAAATATGAAGCTATCGCTTGCATTCAAATAAACGCTATGATACACTTGAAAATTTTACAAATTTGTGGTAAGATTGTTATAGTGAGGTGAAGAGCATGCCGGATAGTTTGATAGAAATCAAAGAACAGCTAGAAAGTCGCCTAGGAAATAAAGTCATGTTAACTGCTCAAGCAGGAAGAAAACGTAAGACCGAAAGAAGAGGAATTCTTCGGGAAACGTACCATTCTGTTTTTGTTGTTGATTTGGACCAAGAAGAGAATGCATTTGAACGCGTTTCATATAGTTATGCGGACGTTTTGACTGAATCAGTGGAATTATCGTTTTACGATGAGTCTACGGAACAGTATGCATAGAGAACTTATCATTTTTAAATTAGAGTGAAATAGAAGGCCAAGACCCCTTTATGGGTTCTGGCCTTTTTATTTTTTCACTTAAAAGCCGTTCGTCATTCGGGACTCACTAATTTGCTTGATGTTATGCAAGCAACTTATGTCGGATAACCCCCAATTAAAAGGTTATTTATATCAAGTTACTTTTTGGTAAGGGTTTACTTAATATGTTACTAAAAGATTGCTATTATCTACTACATGTCGTAAAATTTTTATTAATAGAGTTGAAGGGAGATTGCTTGTCCATTTTTTACTTGAAACATATTGTTTTTTAGTTTGAGATTAATGAAAAAAAGATAGGTAATTAATCAGAATGGAGAATGTATGATGAAGATTTTTTTAGCAGGCGATTCTACAGTCGCTCACTATTCAACTGAACGGAGACCAATGGCGGGCTGGGGTGAGGGGTTGGAGATACAACTCCAGGAACATCATCCAGATGTGACGCTGAAGAACTTTTCTAAAGGTGGAGCAACGACTAAGTCTTTTTTTGAAGAAGGGCTATGGGATAACTTACTTAAGGAAGTTCAAAAAGATGATTTAGTTATTATTCAATTCGGACATAACGATCAAAAAGTAACGGCGGGTGTGACCGCGAATGATTATTATTGCAATTTGAAACAAATGGTTGCTGATGTGAGAGAGCGAGAGGGCGAACCGATATTATGTACGCCAGTTGAGAGACGTCAGGTGGTTGATGGGGTTTTTGAGAAAACTTTAGCGCGTGAGCAAAGAGCAATGATTCGTCTTGCGAGAGAAGAGAAGGTTTATTTAATTGACCTGAACGAATACTCATATCTTTATTTCCAATACAATTCAACACCGGAAAAAACGAGAAAGTACTTTAGCTGGTTTGGTAATGGAGAGTCTGATTATTACCCAGCTGGTTCTCAAGATGATACTCATTTATCCGTTACTGGTGCTTCCAAAATGGGCCGTTTTGTCTATTTGAGACTGCGCCCATATTTACAAAAAGAGCGCATGTTTGACGACTATTATTACGGAGCATGTATGTATCCGGAAGTCTTTTCAGAAGAGATTGTTAAAGCAGACATTAAACACATGACTGAAATTGGCATGAACTTTGCTAGAATTGGTGAGTTTATTTGGAGTACTTTGGAACCGGAAAAAGATGCTTATGATTTTAAGTTTCTTGAAAACGTTATCCAATGGTATCAAGAGGCTGGAATTAAACTTGTTCTGTGTATCCCAACGCCGACACCACCGATTTGGTTAACGAAGGATCATCCAGAGCGCTGCATCCATAATATCGACGGTACAGTAATGTCGCATGGGTCAAGACAACACGTTTGTACAAATAACCCATATTTCCGTGATCGTTCTTACAAGTTGACGAAGAAAATTGCTGAGTTAGCAGATCGTTATGAGAACATTATCGGTATTCAATTAGATAATGAGTTTAAGTGTCACGTTGATTTATGTTACTGCGACACATGTCGTTCGAGATGGACAGTTTGGTTAGAACAAGAATACGGTTATATTGATAATTTGAACAAAGAGTGGGGAACAAGAATCTGGAGTGAGGAATATTTAAGCTTTGATGAGATTCCAGTGCCAACAGCGACTCCATTTTTGCATCACGCATCCTTAATGAATGCTTTCCGTCGTTTTACAGCTGAAACGCTGAACGAATTTGCGGCTGGTTTATGTCATATGATTCGTATGGAAACAAGTCTACCGATTACGCATAATTCGGCAATGGGCTTTAACTTAGCTAACGAGGAGTTGTTCCATGAATTAGACTTCACTGGTTTTGATACGTATGCACCATCAGCAAATCACCCTGCTTATACGATTAACTTGGATCTATGGCGTAATATGAAACAAAATGTCGATGAGTTTATGTTGTTAGAAACAAGTACTTCTCACGCTGGTCATATTGAAAATTATATCTCACCTCATCCAGACAAATACTTGGTGACAGAAGTGTTCTCAGGATTTGCAGCTGGATTGACTGCCTTTACCTATTGGCACTTTAGAGGGCATCGATTTGGTGTCGAACAACCGCATAGTACGGTCGTTACACCTTGGGGAGAGCCTGGTAGTGGGTATGAGGACGTTGTTGAGTCTGGGAAATTAATTCAAAAAATGAAGCCACACTTAGCAGCAACTGAACATAAAAATGCATCGATTGGTTTTATTTATTCGGATGAGGCGAAACGTTTTTATAATACTGAATCTGGCGGGAAATATGATTACCGCGGACTAATCACTGATTATTATGGATCATTAATTCGAAAAGGCTTATCGCTAGAAGTCATTCAAGAAACAGAAGATTTCACCCCTTTCAAATTACTCATTATGCCATTTATTCGTCACGTATCTCCAGCTACTTTGGCAAAAGTACAGGACTTTGTTGATAAAGGTGGAAAAGTGATTTTTGGACCAATGACAGGCGACCGTACGATTGAACTTGCCCAGCACAGTACAAATGGTCTTGGGGAGTTAGGCGAGTGGTTAGATATTTCTCGTGTTCTTCAAATTAGCATGCACGACCAATATTTCTTAGGTACAGATGGCACAGCGTCTGATCCACTTGACCGTATGATTACGCTGTTCAAACCGGCTGATAATTGGGAAGTTCTTTTGAAAACGGAAGACGACAGAGTCTTTTCAGCAAAAGGTTCGGTAGGTAAAGGGGAAGCGGTCTACCTAGGTGCCTTGCCAAGAGAAGTGAATACAAGTGAATTATGGGATGCCTTTGTTGACAAGGAAATTCGCCCATATGACCAGGATCAAGAGTTAATCACTGTCGAAGGCGACTTAGTGAAATATCGCCGTGAATCAGACAATGCCATTCAATTTTACGTGGTGAACATGACGAAAGAAACACAGACCTATCACTTGAAAAAGGATGCACGAGATGTGTTTGCCGAGCAAGATGTTGCAGCTGGTGACTTTACAATTGATTCTTATGAGTACAAAATTCTAGAAATAAGCAAATAAGCAAAGGAGCATCCAAATGAACCGATACCAAAAAGAAAGTCGTTTTCTTCATGGCGGGGATTATAATCCGGACCAATGGCTAGATCAACCAGAAGTACTTGAACAAGATCTTGTCTTTATGCAAGATACTGGCTCGAATACTGTTTCGATTGGGATGTTTTCTTGGGTTACTTTAGAGCCTGAAGAGGGCAAGTATAACTTTGAATGGATGGATAAAATTTTTGACGACATAGAAAAGATAGGCGGCAACGTTATCCTTTCAACTCCAAGTGGGGCAAGACCTGCTTGGATGTCGCAAAAATATCCAGAAGTTCTGAGGACAAATGCACGTCGGGAAAAAATGCTACATGGTGCCCGTCATAATCATTGTTTTTCATCACCTGTTTACCGTGAAAAAATCCAGGAGATGAATCAAAAATTAGCAGAACGCTATGGTAAGCATCCAGCTTTACTCATGTGGCATATTTCGAATGAATATTCTGGCGAGTGTCATTGTGACTTTTGCCAAACTGCATTTCGCAATTGGCTAAAAGAAAAATATGTCACACTAGATAAGTTAAACAAATCTTGGTGGACGACTTTTTGGAGTCATACCTATACAAATTGGGAACAAATTGAATCGCCTTCTCCGATTGGGGAAAGTATGGTGCATGGGCACAACTTAGATTGGAAACGTTTTGTGACCGATCAGACGATTGATTTTTACCAAACCGAAATCAAACCCTTACGTGCACTAACGCCAAATATTCCAATCACAACTAATTTCATGGCGAGTTCGGATGACATGCTGCCTTTCCGTCTGTTAGATTACAGCAAATTTAGTGAGCACGTCGATGTAATTAGTTGGGATTCTTATCCACCTTGGCACAATGACCGAGAAACAACAGCGGATTTGGCTAGCAAAGTAGGCTTTATTAACGATTTGTATCGAAGCTTAAAACAAAAACCGTTTATGATTATGGAGTCAACGCCAAGTGCCGTTAACTGGCATGCAATTAATAAGGCAAAACGGCCGGGGATGCACTTACTTTCTTCGCTGCAATATTTAGCTCATGGAGCAGATAGTAATTTATACTTCCAGTGGCGGCAGTCACGCGGCTCATCGGAGAAGTTTCATGGCGCAGTCGTCGGACACGACAGCAGCACTGAAAATCGTGTCTACAAGGAAGTTAAGGAAGTTGGTCGAACGTTCGAGCAAATTAAAGAGATAAAAGGCACTAATAAAGAAGCAAAGGTCGCGATTCTTTATGATTGGGAGAGTAATTGGGCTTTGGATGATGCACAAGGTTTCGTCAAAAATGCCAAATTGTATCCTCAAACGCTTCAAGCTCACTACCGTCATTTTTGGAATCAAGATATTATGGTCGATGTCGTGACACCAAAACAAGATTTCAAAAAATACGATTTACTAATTGCACCGATGTTGTACATGGTGACCGAAGAAACGATGACCAAACTGCAAGACTTTGTTTCAAAAGGCGGGACGTTAGTTAGTTCCTATTTAACAGGGCTTGTGGATGAAAATGACTTGACATATTTGAATGGATGGCCGAAGCAACTGCAAGAAGTATTTGGGCTAACGGTGAAGGAAATCGATACGCTTTATCCAAATGATCGAAATTCATTCCAGTATAACCAGCAGACCTTTGAAAGTTTCGATTATGCCAGCATTGTTGAACCGCTTGGCTGTGATGTTCTTTCAACTTATGAGACTGAGTTTTATGCAGACACACCTGTTGTGACACGCAACCACTATGATGAGGGCGAAGCGTATTATATCGGCGCCAGAACCGATGTGCCTTTCTTAGAGAGTTTTTACGACCAACTTTGCGAAGAGCTGGGACTTAAAAATCCTTTAATTAAGAAAGGGCATAAAGATGTTTCGGTTCAAGTAAGGAATGACGCAGAGCATGATTATTATTTCATCATGAATTTTTCTGAGAAAGAGAGACAGGTAACGCTAGGGAAACCCGCCTTTAATTTAATCAGCCAGGAAGAAATAGCTGGTGAGCTGAATTTGCCTCCTTATGATGTTATTGTTGTGAAGGTTAAAACGGAATAGAAGCTTTTGAGACGTATCAAACTCCTAATTGAAGGAAGCGAGTTTGGTACGTTTTTCAAAAATATGACTTGTGAGTTAGCTATTGAATATGTGGTTTTGGTTTGTTTAGTGTTGATTATCTATTGAAAGCGCTTGTGATATTTGGTATAATAGACTTAACAGAAAGAAAAATACATGTTCAAGGAGAATCAAGATGATAAAAAAAGAAATGTTTATTGAAAGAGATAAAATATTAACAGCAATTGATTCAATGATGGCGAACTTAACTGAAATCAAAGACGACAGCGGAGAATTTCTTTTAGACTTTGATGGTTTGAAAGTAGATGACAAGAGTTGGACCGTGTGGAACTGGCCTCAAGGTGTCGGACTTTATGGTATTTTCAAATATTGGAAAGTAACCAATGACGAGAAAGCCTTGAAAATCGTTACAGATTGGTTCGAAGAGCGTTTAGCTGAAGGTGCACCGCCGAAAAACGTGAACACAATGGCGCCACTTTTAACGATGGCCTTTTTATACGAAGAGTTTGGCGATCAACGTTTCGTCCCTTACCTAGAGCAGTGGGCGGACTGGGTGATGTACGACATGCCGCGTACAGATGGCGATGGTTTGCAGCACATGACATACGGACCACCGAACACGAATCAATTATGGGATGACACATTAATGATGACCGTTTTACCATTAGCAAAGATCGGGAAATTATTTGATCGTCCGGAATATTTAGAAGAAGCGAAGAAGCAATTCTTAATTCACGTGAGATATTTAGCGGATAAGAAAACTGGACTTTGGTATCACGGTTGGACGTTTGAAGGCAACCATAACTATGCAGAAGCTTTATGGGCACGTGGAAACTGCTGGATTACAATTGCGATTCCAGAAATCATTGAGATTCTCGATTTAAAAGATGGGGACTTCTTAAGAGACTTCTTGATTGATGTTTTGAAAAATCAAATTGAAACCTTGGCTAAATACCAACATGAGAGCGGCTTGTGGCATACACTAATCGATGATCCATCATCATATTTAGAGTCATCCGCAACAGCAGGCTTTGCATATGGAATCTTAAAATCAATTCATAAACGTTACATCGGCCAAGAATACATGGCAGTTGTTGAAAAAGCAGTGACTGGCTTGTTAAATGAAATTGACGAGACAGGTGCAGTTCAAAAAGTATCAATCGGAACAGGTATGGGCGATTCCCTAGACTTCTATAAAGAAATCGGAATCACCACAATGCCATACGGACAATCACTAACCGTCCTAGCATTTGCAGAATTACTTGTAGCGTTTGTGTAAAGTGTTAAATTATAAAACCTCTGCTGAAGTGACGGTAGAGGTTTTTTGGTCGCTTTAGATCTGAAGATGAGAACTGGACAGGGGAAAAGTCATTGGATTGTGAAGTGTTCGTCTCCAAAATTCCAATTCACTTCCCACTTTCTCTTAAAGTCGGAAGTGTTCGCCTCCAAAACTTGAATTCACTTCCGACTTATAGCCAAAGTGTGAAGTGTTCGTCTCCGAAACTTGAATTCACTTCCCACTTTTATCTAAAGTGAGAAGTGTTCCCCTACAAAAACACAATTCACTTCCAAACCTCTTCAAAGAAAAAGACATCTCCCGCCAGCAAAAATAAAATCAGCTAATATCCAACCAACACTCCCAAAAAAGCCAACTCTCAACGCCTCCATTCGCTCAAATATTTTAAGCCTCTACACCCAATTTAAAGCCCCATCTTAATTTCCTACTATGATACTTTTTTGTACAACAACCTCTAAACGTTGGTACATCAAGCTTCAACAAAAGACAATTATTGCATATTGCTGGAAACGGGAGAAATGATTAAGATGATAGCAACAACAATGAAAGTGGTTACAAAGGGGCGTATCATATTATGGAAGATAAAATTATCTATAGAAATAGTTTAGATAATGAAGACGCTATAAAAGATTGGATCAGCGAAGGGGCTATCAAGATTAGTTTTGATGAAGGTATGATTCTTGAGAATGGCTTATCAGAAGATTTGGGTGATCATGCTCACTGGACATTTTGGCTACCAAATAAGTTTCCAGAAAATATTAAAATTGAATGGAAATTTCGTCCTTTAAGAGAGCCAGGTTTATGTATGTTATTTTTCGCAGCAGACACGATAAATGGCGAATCGATTTTTGATCCTAAGTTAAAGAAGAGAACGGGGTATTATCCACAATATCATCACGGTGATATTAATGCTTACCATCTCTCTTACTTCCGTCACAAGTACGAAGAAGAACGTGCATTTAGAACCTGTAATTTGAGGAAGAGCTATGGTTTCCATATGGTTGCACAAGGCGCAGATCCTCTACCACCAACTGAAGATGCTATTGGCTTTTATGATTTAAAGGTTGAAAAAAGAGAAAAAAACATATCCTTCTATATAGACGATTTACTTTTACTAGAATGGACAGACACAGAAGAGCATGGCCCAGCCTTAAAGGAAGGTCATATCGGATTTCGACAAATGGCACCACTAAAAGCAGAATACAAAGATTTAGTCATCACTGAATTACGATAGAAAGGAGGGCGCGTTATGAAAGAAAGTACAGTAACGAGCAAAATATATAGTTTCTTTAATATCCTATATATGGGAATGATCGTGAACGTCTTATTTCTGATTGGCACTCTGGTCGGGGGTGTAATCTTCGGCTTAGGTCCAAGCTTAGTCGCAGCCAACCACCTTTCAAAAAAGTACTATGAAGGCAAATGGGATAAACCAATGCGAACCTTCATTGCATATTACAAAAAGGAATTCAAGCAGGCGAATAAAATGATGTTACCTTTTGAAGCAATCGTCATCATTTACTATTTAGATATATATTTACTTGAAGTGATTGGATGGAATCAGCAATTAGTCGTTAATCTTATTTTTGCACTAATTAGTCTCGCACTACTTGCATATTTTAGTCTAATGGGTCCTATCTACAGCTTTTATGATTTAAGTGGAAAAGAGTTTCATCGCACAACCATTCAATTTGCCTTTCGAAATCTTGCCCCGTTACTGTTAGGACTCGTTTGGTTAGGCATTTGTCTCGCTATCTCTCAAGCTTTACCAGGTTTAATCCCTTTTTTAAGTACTGGGATTTGGATTTTCATTAATCAAGGCATTTATTTACAAATATTCGAACGTAATGAACGGTTACTAGAAGAAAATAAAGCTTAGCAAAGGCTATTAAAAAGGAGCAGTTTATTGATGAAATGGTTAGGAAACCCACCTAGGAGCGAAAAAGCCATTACTTGGGGGCATCCATGGGAAAAGGGGAGTTTAGAAAAGAATCAAGTCACGACTCTGCAAGCAATCGGTAATAAACCAATGCAAACGAAAGTGATGGCAGTGTGGCCGGATGGATCAGTAAAATGGACCAGTCATACCGCAGTGTTATCGAAAGACGATTTACTAGAGTTTAAGAAAAGCGATAACACACTAGATGAAGTCGAAAATATTGCGATAGAAAAATTCAATGGTATTTATATCAACAACGGAAAATTAACCGCCTATATTCCAAAGCATGGCGAAGGCTTCAACTTAATTGAATGGATAAAAACAAAGGATAACGATATAAAATTAACTGATCTTCATACCTTCGTTCAACGTGACGGGGTGAAAGAAAAAGCCGTTGTAGAAAAAATTGAAGTTGAAGACAATGGACCAGTTAAAGCAGTCATTAAGGTCACTGCAGCTATTTATGAACATGGAAAATTAGCTTACCGCTTCCTTCTACGTTTCAAATTTTATCAAGGTTTAGAAACAATCGACATGATTCATACCTTTATAGTCGGAAGCAGTGAAACCATTGAAGGACTGGCTCTCTCCTATAAGAGTCCGCTGAAGGGTGAGCCTTGGAATCGACATGTTCGATTTAGTGGTGATGAGGGGATTTATAGTGAACCTGCCCAATTACTACTCTCGCGTAGACATGCGATTGAGAATCACGCTTATGCTCAACAAGTCGCAGGAGAAATCGTTACGCTAACTGAGGAAAATGACGCAATGCTCGCACATGCAAAAGAAAATGCAGTCTGGAATAACTTCCAACTTAGTCAAACATCTTCAAATCAATACGAAATTAGAAAGCAAACTGATTCAGACCACACTTTCCTAAAAGTGGGAACAGGTAAAAGGTCGAAAGGGCTTGTTTATGCAGGTGGCAGTGAAGGTGGAACAAGTATTGCCATGTCAGATTTCTGGCAAAAATACCCAGCCACTTTGGAAGTAACTGGCTTAACTGAAAGCTACACTGAGACAACGGCTTGGATTTGGACTCCGGATGGCGAAACAATGGACTTCCGTCATTATTCAAAACGTGATCACATGTTGAGTGCGTATGAAGGAATGGAAGAAATAAGGTCAACGCCAGTTGGGATTTCAAATAGTAGCCGTTTTACCCTAACAGTATTTTCAAAGAACCCTAATCGTGACACACTATGGGATTTGGTTATGGATACGATAGAGTCACCTCTAGTGGTTATGGAGCCTGAAACTTATTATAAGACGAAAGTATTTGGGGTTTGGAGTTTACCGGATAAAGAAAACAAAACCAAAGCCTTCCTAGAAAACCAAATGAAAACATTGTTCAACTTCTACGACAACGAAATCGAACAAAGAGATTGGTATGGTTTTTGGAACTATGGTGATGTGATGCATACTTATGATCCTTATCGTCACATGTGGCGTTATGACTTAGGTGGCTATGCTTGGCAAAACACTGAACTCGTGCCTAACATGTGGCTGTGGCAATACTTCTTAAGAAGTGGGAATGAGAGCGTCTTCCGAATGGCCGAAGCGATGACGAAACACACATCTGAAGTTGACATGTATCACTTAGGTGAATATGAAGGTCTTGGATCAAGACATAATGTCCTTCACTGGGGCTGTCAATGTAAGGAAGCGCGGATTTCAATGGCTGGTTTACACCGTTATTACTATTTCCTAACAGGTGATGAACGAACGAAAGACATCTTAGATGAAGTAAAAGATAATGAAGACGTTTTTGATAATTTACAACCACTTCGCGAATTTTACCCGTCAAACGATCAGACTAAACCGATTCGTGTTGGCCCAGATTGGTCATCCTTAGTATCAAATTGGTTCACCCAATTTGAAATGACTGGTAATAAAGAGTATCTCGAACACATTTTAACTGGTATTCAATCAATTCAAAATACACCGGATCGATTACTATCTGGTCCAACTTACCAATTTGACTCAAAAACCAAAGAGATGCATTACTTTGGAACGGGGAACGTGGGTGGTTATCATATGATTATTTCATTCGGTGCGCCTCAAGTGTGGCTAGAATTGGCTGAAAATATAGACAATAATGAATGGAAGGAGATGCTGGCAGAGTTTGGACGTTTCTATTCACTAACAAGTGAAGAAAAAGAAACAGAGAGCAATGGGAATTTGAACGAAAGGCATTTTGCATGGCCAATGTTTGCAACGGGCATGATGGCTTATGCCGCAAATCATCATCAAGACGAAGCATTAGCGAGAAAAACTTGGGACATTTTATTAGACCCAGAAATTTCAGGTATTCCGCTTCCTGTTGAAGATACGTTACAAAAAGCAGTCATTTGGAAAGAAATTGATGAGATGCCGTGGATATCAACCAACGTTGTCTCACAATGGAGTTTGAATGTGATGTTGTGTTTAGAACTTATTGGTGATTATTTACCAGAAAAAATATAAAAATATGGAGGAAATAAAATGAATAAAAAAATAATTTCATTATTAACAATGACAGCTGCAGCTACTTTGCTTGCCGCATGTGGTGGCGACAAGGTTGCTGATGGGGGAGATTCCACAAAAGAATTAACAATCATGGCTCCTTACATTGAAACAGAACCGCCTGCACCAGATAATCGCTTAGAAAAAGAAATTGAAGAAGCAACAGGCTTTAAAATCAAAGTTAACTGGACTCCTAATACATCTTATGAAGATAAAATGAACGTAACGCTTGCATCTGAAGACTTACCAGAAATTATGGTTGTTCAAGGAAAATCAGGTGGCTTTATTAAATCAGCAAATGCTGGTGCTTTCTGGGAGCTATCAGAATACTTGGATGAATTCCCGAACTTAGCAGAAGCAGATCCAAACATTTTGAACAACTCCAGTGTTAACGGCGAAGTTTACGGCATTTACCGTCGTCGTGATGTAATGAGAACATCAGTTGTCATCCGTCAAGACTGGCTAGACAATCTAGGCTTAGATGTTCCGGAATCAGTTGACGATTTATATGAAGTAGCAAAAGCCTTTACTGAAAATGACCCAGATGGCAACGGACAGGACGATACAACAGGTGTAATTATTCCTAAATGGCCAGGATCAATTAACAGTAACAGCCCATATGATGTTCTAGCAACATGGTTTGGTTCACCAAATGCATGGGGACTTGAAGATGGCAAATTGATTCCAAGTTTCAAAACAGAAGCTTACAGAGAATCACTAAAATTCATCAAAGACATGGTTGATAATGGCTATGTGAACAAAGACTACGCAACTTTAGCAGCTGATAAATGGAACGATCCATTCGTGTCAGGCGACGGCGGTATCATTATTGATACTTACTCACGTTCATCTTCAATCATGAACCTAATGAAAGAGGCACACCCAGATACCTATACAGAAATGGTTGTTAAAACAGGTAATCTAAAAAGTCCAGATGGCGAATTATTCTCACATCCAACTGATGGTTACTCTGGCTTCCTAGTTATTCCAAAAACAAGTGTTAAAACCGAAGAAGAATTGAAAGAAGTTCTAGCATTTATCGACGCAACAAACGGAGAAGAGGTTCAAAAATTACTAAACAATGGTATTGAAGATGTGAACTATGAAAATGCAACCGATGGCTACTACGATCGTATCGAACCAGAAACGTCAGAAGCACAAGAAATTAACATAGCGGTTAAATCATACTCTCAACTTGGAACCAACGTTGAAGAGAACAAAGCCTTCACTGCAAGACCAGCAAACGACTTTGAACAAGCACAGTGGGAAGAAAGACAAGCACTAATGAAAGCAGACGAAGAGTTTGCGGTCTTTAACCCAGCAGCTCCATTCATCAGTAAAACGTACAGTGAAAAAGGCGCAC
>CAZLGI010000007.1:0-5387 GCA_964558995.1 uncultured Carnobacteriaceae bacterium
ACTTCCAGTCTTCTTGGTAAATAAAACTAATGATTAAAGGAAAAATAAGTAAAACTGCCTCTACTTGCAAGAGGCGCGCGGTGACATAACGTACCATTGCTTTATTCAATCTAAGTCCTCCTACTTCAAGATATCGTCAATATCATCAAAGTTCTTTTCTTTCGTAACAATAATGACTTGGTCGTTTTCCTTAATCCTATCTTGCCCACCAGGAATGATTAAATTGCCTTGACGTATGATTGCAGCAATTAAAAGATTCGGTTTAGTAGATAGCTTTTCAATTGTGCTTTCAATGACTTTACTTGTCCCTTTTACTCGGAACTGAATCGCTTCGGCTTGATTATCTGCTAGACGATATAAAGCTTCCACATCGGAAACGCTTGTGTTGCTTAGACTTCTTACAAAACGTAAAATGGTATTGGCAATGACACGTTTTGGAGTCACAACGGTATTCATGCCTTCTTGATGCAATATTTTAAGCAGCAATTCACGGTTCACTTTCGTCACGACTTTTTCTACTTCTAGTTGGGTAGCAAATAAAGATGCCAAGATATTCTCTTCATCCACCCCTGTCAATGAAATAAAGGCGTCGTAGTTGGCAAGTCCCTCGCGTTGAAGGATTTGTTGATCGGTTCCATCCCCTAGAATCACTTCTAATTTTGGAAAAGCGGCACTTAATTCTTCGGCTACTTTTCGATTTCGTTCAATAACCTTGATGTTCATATGGATTTTTTCCAATAAATCTAGCAAATAATAGGTGAGGCGACCACCACCAATAATCAAAACGCTATCTATACGGTGCCTTCTTGATCCTATTTTTTTGTAAAAACCACGGATGTTTTCTCTTTTTCCGATTACATAAATGCGGTCACCATTTAAGATTTTGTTTTGCCCAGAAGGAATGATAATCTCGTCGTTATGGCGGATTGCCGCCACTAACAAATCCCCATAACGGTCTCGAAAATCCTGGATTAATAGACCATCTAGAGGACTGTTGATTAAAGCTTCTATCTCGATTAGCTCTACGCGGTCATTCGCAAAAAGCTGAATACTTAAAACGGTTGGAAATTTAATAATCCGAGCGATTGTTCGGGCGGATTCCAGCTCTGGATTAATCATTAGATTGACTCCAAGACTTTCACGCATATAGTCGAGATGCGTGGAATATTCAGGATTTCTTACGCGTGCGATTGTGTAACGGGCGCCTAAATTTTTGGCCAAAATACATGCCATAATATTTACTTCATCTTCTGGCGTCACAGCGATGAAAATATCGCAGGTTTCTACTCCAGCCTCCACTAGGACGTCATAGCTTGCTCCATTGCCTACCACCCCAGAGATATCATGAGTGCTAATCATATTTTCCAAAATAATTTCATCTTGTTCGATTAAAATAATATCATTATTTTCGATCGATAATTCGGCACAAAGGACAGATCCTACTTTTCCTCCACCAGCAATTATAATTTTCATTACACCCATCCCTCTCATTTAGTTATGTCTCTATTTTCCCACAACAATGGTATTTTTCCATAATTTATAGTCTTTGGCAACATAATAATATTATTGGTCATTAAGTAGTTAGTTTGAATTTTTTGACTTAAGCAGCAAAAGACACACTCAATAAAGTTAGAGTGTGTCTTTTCACATTATTAGAAGGCTTTTTTGTAAATGTTGATCACTTCTTCAAGTGTCACGTCTTTTGGATTTCCTGGTGTACAAGCGTCGTCCATTGCGAATTGTGCTAATTTCTCAATGTCTTCCTCTTTCACGCCAAGTTCTGATACTTTTTCAGGAATGCTTAAGTCCTTTGACAGTTGTTGGACAGCGTTGATACATGCTTCGCGGTACTCTGTTTGCTCCATGTCTTCGGTTCCGCGTACGCCCATTGCACGAGCGATATCGCGGTAGCGTTCGCCTGTTGCGTCTGCGTTGAATTCCATAACGTATGGAAGTAGAACGGCGTTAGCTGCTCCATGAGCGATGCCGTAGACTGCACCTAATGGGTGAGCCATTGAGTGAACGATACCAAGGCCAACGTTACTGAAGCCCATACCTGCAACGTATTGTGCTAGAGCCATTTGCTCTCTCGCATCTTCGTCGTTTTCAAGAACAGATGCTCTTAGGTTTTTGGCAATTAATTCAATTGCGTAAAGGTGAAGAGCATCTGGTAAGCCCCATGCTCCTTTGGTAATGTAGCCCTCGATCGCGTGTGTCAAAGCATCCATACCTGTATAGGCTGCTAGAGATTTTGGCATGGTTAAGGCTAGTTCTGTATCGATAATTGCGGCGATTGGTAAATCATTATGATCCACCACAACAAATTTACGTTCTTTTTCTTCGTCGGTAATCACGTAGTTAATCGTTACTTCCGCTGCAGTACCTGATGTTGTTGAGACAGCAATGATTGGCAATGCTTTATTCTGCGTTACAGCTCCTTCTAGGCTAACCACATCTTCAAATTCTGGGTTAGTCATAATGACGCCGATTGCTTTCGCTGTATCGATCGCTGATCCGCCACCAACTGCAAGAATCACGTCAGCTTCTGATTCGCGACATTTCGCTACGCCATCTTTTACGTTTGTTACGGTTGGATTTTCTTGTACTCGGTCAAAAATTTCGTAAGCAACGTTCGCTTCATCTAATAAATCAGTCACTTTTGTCGCGACTTGTAGATGAATCAATTCTGATTGCGTCACGACTAGCACTTTCTCGAATTTATTCGTTTCTAAAATGTGAATAACTTCCTTTACTGCGCCCTTCCCGAAATAAGCAAGTTCATTCAATATCATTCTGTTAACCATTCTAAAGCACCTCTACTTGTTATTTTTTTCACATGTGGCATTAAAAGAAAAACCGAAACGTTTTATTTCGGTCTTAGATTTTTAATTTGTTCATGTGTTATGAGTCTATTATAGCTGTTTTCTCCAAGGATATCAATAGGAATACCACATGTTTTAGTGTCATTTCCACACATTAGCAGAAAATTAGACTTTAGTGGCTGCTTATAACTTTTCTAATAACTTCTGATATAATTCCTTGTTTGATAATTGTTTGGTTTTATTCGTTAAAAGCATGACGGAACTTTCAGATTTGTCATCAATATGGGCTTTTTCCCAGATGTAGTAGTTCGGACCATCACCGATTAAACGAATATTTTTTTGAACCGTCTCAAGGATTTCACCTGCTAAGGATATGTTGGTTAGACAATCATTATCATAAAACCCTTGCCACTTTGCATGTGTAGCGGTGTTTAGATCGCCGGTTATTCTCTCTATTTTATTTGCTGCGTGTGAAATTTCCATAAAGCTCGTCAAGAAATCTTCTGTCTCAGCTGCTTGATAACTATCACAAAGGTCGTTAAGAGCATTAATTCCTCTTTGATGAATCATAATTGGTAAATAAACTTGATTAAATAGGCGTTTACCAACTTCAGTTTCTAAATCCATCAATGCGGTTACTTCGTGAAGCAGCTTGTCCCATTTTTTGATTGAAGGTTGGATAATCTTTTGAATGGTTTTGACTTGAGTTGAGAGATTCTGTTTCCCTGTTAACCAGTCTAGGCGGTTGTAGCCATCGGTTTTCCTAGCTAACCAAGCATGGGAAATGTTTCGAATGGCGTAATAATAGAACTGCTCGCCCGCACGCTCGTCGCTAAAGTCACCATACTGGACGATTGCATCTTGATACTTTTCAAAAATCCGTTGCACATCTTTTTTGTAGTCGAAAAAATTGGCCTCGAAATATTGCTGCTTAAACGTATCTCTATCGAAGTTAACGTCATGCCACAACTCGCTCACAAAAGATAAGAAATATTGATGGGGCCTGATATTCCCACAATTGACGATCAAAAATTCATTCATATTTACTTTGAAGGAGTCACTTAACTCCTTTTGAATAAATTCAGGTGTATTCGGGAACATGGTTAAGTGATTCGAAGCTTGTAAATCATAGAACGTCACATGATAATAAATACCCTCTAACCCTTTTGAGCCCTCGATTGATTTTGATAAGATTCTAGGATTTTGCGAGCCTTGTCGCCTTGAAACCATTTTTCCATATCCGCTGTCGGCCCAAACTTTAATCACATTCTCTGGAATAACGAGGTGGCCCTTTTTATAAAGGTCGGTGATTTCTCCGTAAAGGTTGACGCAACAATTCGGATTGCTCTGGTACTCAGAGATAAGGTCATATTGAATTTGGATAATTTCGCCAATGAGTTTGCCACGAGCTTCATCAGTCGAGAATTTCGGATCATCTGCCCAAAACGGACGGTCGCCTTGTCCTCTAAAGCCAATATTCCAAATAATTTCTTGGTCTTTTTGCTCTTCGATTGCTTTTCTCCAAAGCGCGATAAAGCCATCTCGATTTTCTGTAAAAGAGGGTTCTTTATCTGGATAAACACGGTTAAACATCTCTGCACCAAGAGGCTCAGCGTGATGATGAGTAAGCATCAAGCCCATTTTACTCGCAAGTTTTTTTGCAGTCGGATCAACTAAATCGGTGCCTGGAATAACCATATTTCCTTTACAACGTAATAAGGTTTCAAAAATTCTCTCCCACTTTTCTTCATCGCTATCACCGAAGTTCCAATGGGATAGTAGAACTTCATCGTTTACGAACCAACCGCGATAGCGAACGGTTGGAATGTCTGATTGGAAAGTGGTTGGCGCGATTTGGATAGCTTGCTTAGATGGTGGTTTTTGATCATTCCAAAACCAAAAGCGGTCAACTCCTAAATATTTCTCGCTGAGGTGAAGTAGTCCATAAATAATGCCACGCTCGTTGGTGCCAGTAATCGTGATTACGTCCTTGTCGATTGTGCATTCGAATTGATCCTCTTGTAAGTTGGGGTGATTTTCTATTAATGTAAGTTGAATATGGTTTTCTTCTTTTGATACCTCATTTAAAAGCACTTCATCCATGTCTCTTTTTAAGATATTAATAAAATAGGTAATTCCTTTTGACGTCCCCTGATACTTTATCTGAGTCTGTCGTTGTAAAATGAAAGAAGACATTCAAATCCACCTTTCTTTTTTCATATTTTTTTATTGATTTTACTATTTGGTCTCTCGATGAGTATATCACGAAGTTATTGTGTGCGCTTTCAAAAAATGAGGGAAAACGATTGAATAGCTACACACCTTTAGGTTTCGCAAGAGGGTAGGTGTTGGATATGACTCCTTCAGTTATGCAGATTCGAAGCACATGATGATGATAAAGTGAATCATGATTACTTAAACGTATAATATAACCTGAATAATTCATTGTTTTACTAATAATCTTGCTAAACATTGATTTAAAATAAAGCGTGATTTTTATATTGTAGTATGAAATACAAAAATATATATTTAGGGACATATGAAAAATTAAAAAGAGCAATAAAT
>CAZLGI010000007.1:5397-20113 GCA_964558995.1 uncultured Carnobacteriaceae bacterium
GTAAACAAAAATATAAAAAGGAATACGAGATCAATTAAATTACTCTCGTGCCCTTCGTATAATTTTTTCGACACCTTCTTCTATTGAAAGTAAATCAGGTTCATTCGATAGTGTCACTACAATTAACTCTTCATCAGGTAGAATAGCTAGAATTTGTCCATCCGTTCCGTGGCCAAAATAGAAGGGATCTTTTGCGAGCCAAATACCATAGCCGTAACCAAATCGTCTGAACTTGAAATTACTATTATCTACATCGGGGGTATGGTTAGTGATTGTAATCATTTTATCGATCCATTCTTCTGTAATCAGTTGCTCCCCACAATAGCTCCCTTTATTTAATAATAACTGACCCATTTTTAATAGATCTTCAGGATAGAGCCAAAGTCTTGTGGCACCCGCTAAATAGTTTCCATATTTTTCCCATCGATACTCTTTTATCTCTAATTTCGAGAACAAAACCTCATCCGCTACTTCTAATAAATCTCGTCCCAGTAATTCTTGTAAAAAGACACTCAGTAAATAAAATCCCGCGTTTGAATACAAGTAATACTCACCTGGGTGATGAAGAATCGGATGGTTCACTAGATAATCAACATAAGAATATGGGTCTTTATCCTTAATATCCCCACGCATTAATAAAACATCCTCATAACCTATCGTATGCGTTAATAGATGCTTTACCTGTATTTTCTTTAATTGTTCTAAGTTCTCTTCATTTGTTAGGTTAATGGCCTCTTTAATAATTGGGTAAACAAACGTTTCTTCCGATAATGTTTTCCCGTTTTCGTTATAAAGCATACAAATCCGACCAAATAATAGAGTCATTACGGTCTTGCTAATACTACGTATATCATTTAAGTCCTTATTATTAAAAGCATGAGTCTGATAATCGCCCTTTTGATAAACCAATAAATGGTTGATTTTTACTTTCTCACCTTTTTTATTTTGTTGGTTTTCATAAAATGTAACCATTTCAGTAAATCTTGCATTATCCATTAGACGAACTCCTTTAATAACTGTTTTAATTTTTTTAGTAAATTGTGGGAAGGAAAATAGGGTTTGGGTAATGTCATTTTGTTTGATTGTGTTTTGAGATGAGATTTCTTTTTCTGTGAGGTTGGTGCGCTGTTTTCCTACGTGGATTGGGAACGAAATCTACTCTAACACTCCTTTAACCCAAATAAACGAGAGGCCTCCGCCTCTCGTTTCCTTTTTCTATACTCTTGGTTGTCCATCTGTTAGGGTTACGTCCATTGTTTGGAGTTCGCCGTCGCGGTAAAATTCGATTTGAATGGTGCTGCCAACTTCTTGTTGATAGAGCACTTTGCGCAGTTCAACCATATTGGTCACTTCTTCTCCTGCCATGCCAACGATAATGTCGTAAGTTTCCATTCCGGCAACATCGGCTGCGGAAAGGGCTTGAACGTCAGCAACGACTACGCCACTTGTCAGGCCTTCTGGGATGTTTAGAATTGATCGTTGTTGTGAGACAGAAACTTGTTGCAAGTCAATCATGCTCACGCCTAGGACAGGACGGATGACTTCTCCATGTGCCTCTAGTTCGGCAATAATCCGAACGACATCATTACTTGGAATCGCAAAGCCGATTCCTTCAACGTTTGAGCCTGAAATTTTCATTGAGTTAATCCCAATTACTTTACCAGCAATGTTAATCAAGGCTCCACCAGAGTTACCTGGGTTGATCGATGCGTCAGTTTGAATGGCGGTAACGTCCCAGTCGACAACGCCGTCACCATTGACGTCCGTTTCAACAGTTCGCTCAGTCGCAGAAATAATCCCTTGCGTCACGGATGTTGCGAATTTGGTTCCAAGCGGAGAACCGATTGCGATTGCAGGCTCACCTACATTTAAGTTGTCTGAATCGCCAAATTCAGCAACTACATTAACGTCATCAGCTGGCATCGTTAACACAGCTAAGTCCGTCCACACGTCACTTCCAATAACTTCCGCTTCTTTTTTTGTACCGTCTTTCATCAGTACTTCAAGAGCATCTGCGCCGTCAATAACGTGATTGTTGGTCACCACGTAAGCTAGGCCATTTTCAACCTTATAAATCACACCACTACCAGTGCCATTTGAAATAAAGTCATCTTCTTGAGTATCTTCAACTTGTGGAATTGGGAAACCAAAAATATTCCCGTCACTTTCCACAAGGTTAATCACCGACACAACCGCATCTTGAACCCCTTTAACCGCCTCTGTCGTTGATGTTTCAACATTCACGCTCACTTGGCTTGTCTCTGGGTTCTTTGTTTCTTCTTGAGTAATGTCCGGTTCAATCGGCGCAGGCTGATCCAAAACGCCACTGCCAAAGAGAACGCCTCCTCCTAGCATGGCCACAACCACGCCACCGATGACACCTCCTAGAATCCCGCTTTTTATATTTGATCCTGTTTGTTTATTCGTATTTCGATTATTACGTTCACTCATTTTTTTCTCCCTCCGATTTCTTGTCTTACTTATTAGTAAGTATACAATCTAATTTTGAAAAAAATATGAAGAAACTTGGTACTTTTATTTTAGCTCAGAAATCATAAAAATGCTCAGTTTCAGCCTTGGAAAAAGGTTTAAAAGGTGCGGCTTCGTAAAAGAAGACAGGAGAAAGCACAATGGCGTTCCCCCTGTCTTATCTTTTATACGAGAAATAATTCTGTTGGTTCGTCGGGATCGGTGTCATAAACATGAAAGGTTTCATTCACGCCTAAGCCTTTTGTCCGTAGAACGTCCTGAGCGGTGTCTCTCGCGATTTGTTTCATATTGTTGTCCTTGCTCAAGTGACCAAGGTAAATGCGCTTAGTACGGTCGCCAATCATTTCTGAAATGGCTGCGGCGCCATCATCATTAGACAAGTGACCTTCATCGCCAAGAATTCTCTGTTTGACCGACCATGGATAACGACCCATGCGCAACAGTTCCAAATCATGATTGCTCTCAATCAAATATGCATCCGCATCGCGTAGCAAACCACGCAAGCTATCACTCACGTAACCTGTGTCCGTCAACATCACGAATTGTTTTCCTTCAAAGTGGAAAGAATAAAATTGTGGTGCCGCTGCATCATGGGATACGCCGAAGCTTTGTACGTCAATATCACCTAAAGTCAAAACCTCACCCATTTCAAAAAGGTGCTTTTGATCGACTTCAATTTTACCAATTGAGTTTGGCATCGCTCGCCATGTTTTCTCGTTCGCATAAATATCAATTTTATGACGCCTTGCTAGCACGCCGAGTCCATGAATATGATCGCCATGTTCATGCGTCACTAAAATGGTATCGACATCTCTAATATCACGATTTATATTCGCCATTAAGTTTTGTATTTTTTTACCACTTAAACCGCAGTCTACCAATATTTTACGTTTCGGTGTTTCAATATAGGTACAGTTCCCGGAGCTGCCACTCGCGAGTATACTGACGCGGAATGCTGGTGTTATATCTAAAGCCATTACGTCAATTCCCTTCAGTGTCTTCTCCTTATTCTAACGCAAAAAGATGAAAAAATCAGCCCCTAAGTGAGAATGCGCCAAAACCATCCGTTTGGCTGCCTTTAAAAGGCTTTTCAAAAAAAGAAGCGAACGACTCATCTGAGCTCGTTCACTTCTTCTTATTTTTATCCTAAAATGCTCCCCCGCCAGATCCGCCACCGGTTCCTCCTGATGAGCCGCCGCTGAAGCTACCGCCAGATCCTCCTGAGTTTCCTGATGAGGCTGGTGTTGAGGATGAAATGCCATGACTAATCGAGTGATTCATGTAGCTGACATAGGTTGGGTAGTAATAATAAAAGCCGCCAACCGGATTTGATCTAATTTCATCTTCGGTATAGACAAGCTGCATTTGGTCGACTAACGTTTCTGCCGAGCCGAATGCAATGGCATATACCAAGTAAGCATCCCAAATATCCAAGGAGCCGATATCAGTTATATCAAAGTCGCCAACTTCTTCTAGCATCCTTTCAAAGGCTCGCCATTCTTTCAAGGCAAGATCGCCTTCAGCGGTGAGAGCTGGGTTTTTGGTTTGATAAATAGCCAAACTAATCGCATAAATCAAACTAAAAATCGGCAAAATCACTAGCCAGAAGCTCACATTCGCCATAAGAATTAAGAAGAATGATGCAACGAAGAAAAAGATCGTTGCAATCACTGTTAAAATAACTAGGCCTGATGCCTTGCTCCAATGAGGCGCGCGATATTTTTCAGTAAAGGGCCTTGAATCCATGACAACATCATTTTGCCAAGAACCCCATTCATTGTAGAAGCGTTTGGCCTTTTTTTTGTTATCTTCAATTGCTTCGATTTCACTTAGCAAAACATCTTGACCGTTACCAACGACATCCACAAACCATTTAATCAACCTTTTCTCATGTCTTAACAAGAAGTCGTCCGACTCTTTAACTTTCGTCACGAGGAAATCTTCTTCCTCGCCGTCAACCGCTTCAATTGTTAAATAGCCTTTGCGAACTAGATTCATCAAGGTCGCCGAGACATCTTCGTTACTGGGGTGTTTGCCAAAAACAGCATGGGTCACAACAGCAGGTGGAATCTCTTCCGGCAGATCATAAACTAAATCTGGCACAACAGCTGGTGACGGGTTGGCTTCATGATTTTTCTTCTTCAACCACCTAAATACGAAAAAGACAAGAATCGGACCAGCGACACCTAAAGCAATGGCGATAGCGAAGAGCATTGTCTGCTCTTCTTGCTTATCATTAGCAAGACGTTCTTCTAAGGAAATAATCGCATCATAACGGTCTTCGTTAATGACATTCGGATTACTTGCCGTAACACTGGTTGGAAAGACAATCTGCGCTTCCACGAATTGGTTAGCAGGATTTCGATTCAGGCTCAAAGTCACCGTTTGATTATCATCTTCAACATTAATCAAACCTGACTGATCACCGTGTGCCCAAGCTTGTAAGTCGCCTGCAGCAACTGCTTCGGGTAAAGTCACCGTAATATCAATATCATAAAGCGGTTCATCCCAACCAGCACCGATAATTCGGTGGTTGAAAACTGCAGTATCATTATAATTCGTTATTAATTCAGGGATTCTGTATTGATAACGAACCGTTAATTCCTCATCTTCAACTGGCTGATAAACCGTAAAATTAAATCGATTTGATTCTTTCTTTAGCTCATAAGTCTTTGGTTCGCCAGACTCACTTGAAACCACAGGGGTAAAAGCGTCTTCTCCCTCGGCTTGTAAGTAAACTTCAATATCGGTTGGCTCTTCAACGCCTCTTATATCTAAATTAAATAGCACACCGTTAAAGGCACCGTCAAAGTCATAAGTCATATTCTCAGTAAATAACACACTACCGTCTTCTTGAATATCTACTTGGACTTTGTAATGAGAAATTTCATAAGAGCGGTCAGAGGCTTCGACTGTTGCTCCACCCCAGATAAAACTCATTAATAAACCAAATACAAACAATAATTTTCGCATTCCTATTCCTCCAATCACTTGTCAGAACGAACTTTATTCAGTAATCAAAACACGTCCGCCGTCGTAATTAAATAGTACCTCATCTTCTTCTGATTCGATTGTTGACTCGAGGATTGCTCGTTGATTTTCCATTAGCATTTCGGCTGAGTCTTCTAAAGACTGATTCTCGTCAGATGATGAGTCACCTGGATCCGCAGCGTTTCCTGGATTTGACAAGGAAGGAGCCGAAACAATATTTCCGGTCAAAGCATCCACATGTTTGACTTGAACAGGTACTTTTTCTCTTGCAATCTCAACATACCACATTGGACTGTAAATCGTCATATCAGACAAACTAAGTGTTTGGTAATAGGTTAATTCAACTGCTCGTAAGGTCGAATTGCTTGGTATTTCATTATTTAAGTATAAGGTTTCAATCGCTCGCTGCTCTGAAACAACGGTACGCTCTTTTCCTTGTACTTCTGCTTCCCCAATATAAGTTTGCTCATAAGAAAGCACATTGCCTTCTGAGTTCAAGTGGAATACAAGTGAGCCTGTCCCATCAGCGATTGGATAGCCACCTGCCCGCTGCGTGTAGATGATCCGTCTATTTTCAGCTTGGTAAGTTAAGTAGGTATATTCTTCCGCTAGCAAAACATTTTCACTTCTCACAAACTCTTCTAAAGGAGCAAGGCGAGTCTCCAAACTTGTATCAGCATCCATATCAAGCTCAACTAAGTTGGTCAGTGTACTTACTAAGGTACCATCTTCCATACGTGTTGTTTGATTTGATAATTGGCTCATATTTTCAGATAAATAATCGGATCGGTCTGCTTTGATAATTGGAATACTGGGTTCCTCATCACTTAAAACAGGCGCCACGATATTATCATTGGTCATTCCTTCTTCTAGTCGCACTGTTGTACTCGGATCTCCGAAGTTCATCGCATCATTTTTCTCTAATAAAACGCCGATTAAATAAATGTTCAAAACGGAGAAGGTCACAATTAAGATTAGTTGTATACGTCTATAGTCCATGTTCCGTTTCCTCCATTAATACTAACCATGATTCAACTGAGCGCCAACTTCCTCTAATTTTAACAAACCATTGTGGAGTCAGCACCGCCATGCGCGTGCTCTCTTCACTGCTCTTCCAGTCGTATCCAATTTGCATATCTTGGAAATCATTAAAATCAAAGCCTCTATTCATTAACCTAGAAATCACTTCATCAGTCGGTGGCAAATCAATGATTTCTTCCCGGTCTGTTAAAGGTGTTTGAATCACTTCGGTCGGGTATTGAATTTTAAGCGGATGGGTATTGCCCATTTCAATCTTAATCACACCACGATCCATTGAATTGAAAATCGGTAAGCCTTCGACAAAACGATAGAAGGTTGCTTCCGACGTGTCTTCGTCAAAGCCGCTAAAGTAAGACGATTGCGTCCACGTATCAATAAATTTCAGAAAATGGAAGCCATCTCTCACTTGTTCATAAGGTGTCAGCGTCACAGGATCTAAACTATTTCGGTGATAATAAAGCACTCCTGTATCACGATTTATTCTAAGTTCAGACATATTATCACTATAAGCGGTCACAACATCCGTGCTGTCGTCTCTAAGTTCTGTCGTATCATCAAACAAATAATTGATAAAAAAACTATTTGGTTGCTTCTCTACTAAATAAACCATGCTCTTGGCAGACACGCTATGACGTGGTAAAAGAGTCACACCATGTTCAAAGAGGTAAGCATCTGATAATTGAAATTCAGACTGATTTTGTGAATACAATGAAATCAGAGGATTCATACTTGCTTCCGGTCTTCTTGCGGTATAAACATTTCGTGTTTCATCGCTGGTTAAATAAATTGGGTCTTCTGGATTTATCGATATCAAAATGCGCGAGATGTGGTGTTCATATAATTCCTCAGGCAAGCTATCGAAATAGTGCGACAAAGAACCTAAGTAAATGAAGCTTGGAAAAATAATTTCAACTCTTCCCGTTCCCAATAGTAAATCTTTGTATGACGTTTCTGGATAGACCATTTGAAAAGCGACGTCTTTCATTTTCCATTTTGTCAAAAACTCGCTAGCGTCCGTTATAATTTCAGGAGATTGAGTGACATAAGTATCTGACTCAGTATGAACGGCCATTTGATGAGGCTTGAAGATATCTTCTAGGCTTTTTACATTAGATGGTGCAACAGGCGTCGTTGGGCTCCCCGGGTTAACTGGCTGCATCGTCACAGTATTCGAAGGAACAATCAGAATACGCCAAGTCAAATAAAGACTTAAAACAACAAGAGCGTATAGAACTAGTGATATCCATCCTGACTGGTCTTTTTTCATAGCCACTCCTCCTCCTCTTCATAAGCTTCATACGGTAAGGAAATGAAAAAGGTCGAGCCTTTGTTTTCTACACTGGTAGCCCAAATATTGCCGCCGTGTAAATTCAAAACTTCCTTAGAAATTGCCAATCCTAAACCCGTTCCTCCCATTGAACGTGCACGTGCTTTGTCAACACGGTAAAAACGGTCAAAGATATGCATTAAGTCTTTTCTAGGAATTCCTAGGCCTTCGTCAGTCACACTAAGCACAACGCTATTATGTGTTTCCATCAAGCGGCACGTAATCGTCCCACCATCTGGCGAATATTTCAGGGCGTTATTGATAATATTATCAATAACTTGAGTCATTTTATCTTGGTCAATATCAACCCACAGCGTTCGCTTCGTGAAGTCACGGGTGATACTGTAGTTCTTACCTTGGTATTCTTCTGATTGTAAGACCATATCAAAGCGGTCTAAAATATGATTAAACAGAGCATTCATGCTGACATATTCTAATTCCAACTGCATTCTGCCTTGATCCATTCGTGATAAATTCAATAAGTCCGTAATCATTCGTGTCATACGATTTGTTTCAGTAGCGATAACTTGTAGGAAGTTTGGCGCGATGTCTTCATCTTGCCAAGCACCCTCTTGCAAGGATTCAACGTAGCTCTTAATACTTGTTAATGGTGTACGTAATTCATGTGACACGTTCGAAACAAAATTACGTCTCTCTTGCTCATTCTTCTCTTGTTCAGTAATATCTGACAGCACACAAACTAGCCCACTAATAAAACCGGTTTCGCGTTGAATAATCGAGAATTTACCTTGTAAAATAGTCGTAATTCTATTCTCTTTGTCATCAATGTTTAAGATTAAATCATCTGTCGTTTCAAGAAGTTGACGGAAATTAAATTTTTCGCCTAAGTTGAGCACCTTCATGATTGATTTCCCAACTGCTTCTTCTTGGGTCATACCTAATAAATCTAAGGCGCGGGTGTTAATAATGATCACTTTCCCACGTCGATCCGTTGCCAGAACGCCTTCAGACATGTGTTTCAATACACTGTCGAGTCGCTGTCTTTCAGCTTCGGTTGTTTCTTGGGCTTCTTTTACTTTGGTTGATAAATCATTAATGGTTCCGGCAAGTTGACCTAATTCGTCATTACCGTAAATTTCTACTTTCCCAGAATAATCTCCCTGGGCAATATTCATTGTCTGACTGCGCATCTCAGAAATCGGTTTGGATAAACCACGAGAAATCATAACAGCTAGAACAATGGTAATTCCAATCGCAAGGAGGGATGCATTTAAGAAAATCGTCACAATGTTTTGGATTTGTCCGTAAACTGTTTCAATATTCGATTCCATCACAATAACACCGATGACTTTCCCTGTGTTGTCGTCAGAGTACATCGGTGAGATATTTTTTAGAACTCGGCTATTACGGCTTTCGTCTAAGTATTGATATTTTCGGCTTGATTCTAACAGAATCGCTTGTTGTACATCTCGGTCTGTTGACTTTAGTCCAACAACTGATTGCCTCGTTTGATCATTCGTTCCAAGAATATAACCACGCTCATCCACGACTTGGATTTCTAAAAATTCCCCGCCAATGTAGTCACGTAAAATATTTTGAATCGAACTCTCACTTGTATCGGTATGATCATCTCCAAGAATCGGATTTAGTGAGTTTTCTAACAAGCGTGTTGTCACGCTCATTTGATTATCGAAGTTGTTGATTAGTTCCGTCTCTAGTTGACGGATAAAATATGCCCCAATAATTTGTAAAGATACCAATAGCAGAAAAATAAACAGCATTGGTATCTTAAAGTGAATGGATTGGGTCCATTTAATTTTTTTGTTCATTCGGCATTACTCCTGGTCAGGATTTTTCAAGAAGTAACCTACTCCTCTACGAGTGATAAGCCAAGTTGGATGACTTGGAGTATCTTCAATCTTCTCGCGTAGACGTCGCACTGTTACGTCAACAGTACGCACATCACCAAAATAATCGTAACCCCATACTGTTTGCAGTAAGTGTTCACGAGTCATCACTTGGCCGATGTGTTTAGCTAAATAATGTAATAATTCAAATTCACGGTGAGTTAGTTCAATTTCTTCGCCACGTTTTGATGCAATATAAGCATTTTCGTGAATAATTAATTCGCCCACATGAATTTCATCTGTTTCCACAACTTCTTCTGCTTTAGGTGAAGCATTAACACGACGCAAGTTTGCCTTGACGCGTGCGACTAATTCACGATTCGAAAATGGCTTGGTAATATAATCATCCGCACCAAGTTCTAATCCGAGTACTTTATCAATTTCAGCGTCTTTTGCTGTTAACATGATAATCGGAACATCGCTTGTTTTTCTAATTTGACGACAAACTTCTAAGCCGTCTATTTTAGGTAACATTAAATCAAGTAAAATTAAATTTGGATCTTCTGACTCAAACTTTTCTAGAGCCTCTTCGCCATCGAATGCCGTTACAACATCAAAGCCTTCTTTTTCAAGGTTAAAGAGGATAATATCTGAAATTGGCTTTTCATCATCTACTACAAGAATTTTTTTCATGTTATATCTATCTCCTTGAAGGAATATTTTCCTCGTCCTATACACTATTCCATTATACATGTATTAGTCGTCAAGTGTAAGTATCTATTTGAAAGCGCGTACTTATTGTAGGAAAGCTGGGTTTTATTCCTCAGCTCTCTTATTCATATCACTCTTTATTAGAACATGACAACCGGCATACCGATTTCTAATAATGGGAAGAATTTGGCCATTGCTCCTGGTGGAGTATTGATACAACCGTTCGAACCATTTGTACGCCATTCGTCAGTGGCAAAAGATCCTTGCCAACTTGCGTCGTGAATACCAATGCCCTCCCAATCTACTGGTACCCAGTAGTTAACCGGTGTGGCATAATCTGCCTCACGTCTTGGGTTGTAGCCGACTAACTCAGTATCTTCAACCTTATCCCATGCGTAAAAAACGCCGACAGGGGTTGGAGTTTGTGGATGTCCTGCTACGATTGGTGATTCAAAAACTTTCTCACCATTTTTGTACATATACATGATTTGTGCCACTAAATCGACTTCAACATACGAGTTGCCTATATCGGTGCCATCTTCATGGTAGCCTGAACCTAGAATTGTTGGTCTAACTGTGATATCTTCGCCTAGTAAAATATAACTCTCTAAATTTTCAGCTTCTGTTTGAGTCGCAATCGACCAGCCGTATTCACCTGGTGGGATTTCTACCGTCCCACGATTAGTGCTCTCGAATTTCCGAGTCTTTTCATAGGTTGAATATTTATTATGTAATTCCGTTAAATACTCTTGTGCGCCAACTTGGTTAACGGTTGGATTTCCTTCACCATCGACGCCTAACCAACTAATAATCTTTTCACGGGGAACAACAATTTCCTCACCGGCTAAGTTATAAGTAATGACTGTATCCGCTAAGCTTGTTAATTCGTCCACCGCTGCTTGAAGTTCTGGGCTTTCACTCGTTAAGAAAGGTTGCTCATAAGCGTCTTCCAAACGAATTTCTGCCTGGTCATTCGTTAAAGCATCCGTAATCGTTTGTTCCAATAACGCTCGGTCAACTTGTGTGCCTTGTACTTCTGCTTGAATCGTGAAGGAATCTCCTTCATTTTTCAGCCAAGCATTTTGAGGCGCAGTCCGTTCTGTTCCATTGAAAGCAAAAGAATCAATTAACTCTTGTACTGCTGCTTCACTAAAATTAACCGTTTCATCGGTCATCACAATCACTTTGTCTTGGAACAGTGAAAATGGCCAGCCCCAAGCTCCTTGAGCTGCTTTAACCTGTGTCAAGAACGCTTCTCCTTCAATACTTGCGTCTAAGTCAGACGGTGTAAAGCTTGCCAATGTTTCATTATTCTCTGTGATTTCAATTTGTTTTGTATGAAGATCCTTAGCTACTTTTCGATTTGCTTCAGCTGGTGTATCGCCAGCTACTTTTGTCGTTCCGATTGTCGTGTTGGGCAGGAAGCGACTACTATAATACATACCCCCACCAATATAAGCGATAAGAAAGACTACTAGGACACTCAGTCCCGCAATGACTATCGTTTTATTTTTCAATTGGTTACCTCCATTTTGTCTGTCTGTCAACCTCACCTTGTTACTATTACGTTACAATTGCATTACAATGATTATGACTTCGCTTATTGTAACGTAAAAAATCGAATTTTGCTATATCTTTGCTTGTAACAATTAAAACTCGTCTAACAGATATGAAAAATCAAATTCTTCTTTTTTCACAATTAATAATAAACCATCGCCTAAAGGAACAAGCGAGCTTTCTAAAGCTGGGTGATCCAAAACTAAATCAAGCAATAAGTTCAAACGACGGTGTATTTTACGAACGCGTTTTGGTATTTCCTTCTCATCGTCTAAAATCGTTCCTCCTTGGAAGATGTCATCAATAATTAACATGCCGCCAACTTCCAATACAGCCATACAATGCGGTAAAAATTCATAATATTTTGCTTTTGCGCTGTCCATGAAAATCAAATCGAAGGTATCGGTTAAGGTTGGTAGAATATCCGCAGCGTCACCTTCTAATAATGTTACGCGATCTTCCAAACCCATTTTTTTGAAATTTTCCTTCGCCCGACTAATCATTAAATCGTAGCGGTCAATCGTTGTTAAGTGACCATTTTCAGTCAGGTGTTGCGCAAGCATAGATCCTGAGAAGCCAATTGCTGTTCCAATTTCTAAAATCTTGCTTGGTTTTATTTGGCCAACAAGCATATTTAAGAACACTGCTGTTTCATGTGGAATAATCGGAATTCGTCTTTCGTTGGCGTAATCTTTAATTTCTTTCAACTTTCCATCAAAAGGCTTCAAATTATTTCGCATATAATCGACCAATTCCTTTTGTACAACTGGTCTTTCCATCATTTCATTTCTCATTTTTTTCATCCTTTATCCTCCTAAAAAAGAAAGCCAACCCTCAATTGTACGAATCTCATACAGCGGGGGTTGGGCTATTTACTATTTTTCTGACTCTATTTTTTCTTTATCTGATTCGTCTTGACCATCGTCATCTTCCGAATCATCTGTACGCTCGAGATGGATGTTATGAATGCGTCCGTTATCTATATCTGTTGTCGTTAAAATTAGGTCGCCTTCACGAACTTGCACCTTCTCATTATCATCTGGGAAATAACCGATTTCTTCTATAATATATCCCGCGATTGTATCAACTTCATTAGACTCTAATTCTGTGTCGAAAATTTGATTGAATTTCTGCAAGTTCATCTTACCATTGACGATAAAGTTCTGGTCGTCTACCTTGCGGAAAAGCTTTTTAATTTCATCGTATTCGTCATCGATGTCACCAACAATTTCTTCTAAGAGGTCTTCCAGGGTTACAATCCCTTCCACACCACCATATTCATCTTTCAAAATGGCCATGTGTGTATGTTGATTACGGAATTCAATCAATAAATCATCAATAAAAATGGTTGCTGGTACGAATAATGGATCATTTGCTAATGCTTGAAGGTCAAGATTGTCAAAACCGACTTCTCTTGATGCCTTTAGAACATTTTTCATATGTAAGACTCCAACGATATCATCTTTGTCTCCATCGTAAACTGGCATTCGTGAAAAAGGACTGTCTAGAATGAGTTGTAAATTCTCAGCTAACTCATCTTCTAAGTCGATCATCAACGTATCCGTTCTTGGAACCATCAATTCTCTAGCTAAACGCGTATCCATTGATAGTACACCTTCCATCATCGTAAATTCAGATGATTCGATGGCGCCTTGACCACGACTTTGCGCCAAAATTTGTCGCATTTCATCACGTGTCAGCTTGTCCTCTTGTTGGGTAAAATCAATTGGAGAAATCTTTTTCAATACGTTAGTAGAAGCTGATAGGAGCCATACGAAAGGCCTCATAAACACCTTCACAATATTAATCGCTCCTGAAGTCAACCTTGCAATTTGTTCCGGCATTTGTAGCGCAATTTGTTTCGGATACAATTCTCCCAATACAAGTGTGCTGTATGAAAGAAGGATCGTTACAATAATTGTTCCGATCGTTTCCCATCCTGCAATTTGCCCTATTAGAGGTTCTAAATATGGTACAAAGCTAGAGGATGCAACCGCACTGTTAAAGAATCCAGCCAATGTAATCGCAACTTGAATTGTTGCTAGAAAATCATCGGGTGTTTCCAATAAATGCAGCACTCTCTTTGCCTTCTTATCTCCCTCTTCTGCCATCCCTTCAATTTTGTTTCGATTAATCGAAACAAATGCCAGTTCTGCTGACGCAAAAAAAGCATTAATCAAAGTCAAAACAATTACGATAATAATATATGTGACCAACCTCTGTCCGTCGGGGTCTGTGCTCATTTAATCTTTCTCCTCTTTCTCTTTTTAAATTACAACATCTCTATTATAATTATATGATAGTAAAGTCTCACGATAAAATCAAGGAGTTTCACCAAATTGTTTTTTCATTTGGTTTTAATCTTCTATCATTTATCCTTTTCAATGTAAGGGGTTTCTTTTCTTTGGGGTCACGCTTGCATGCTTTTTTCATCAAATGAATTTATTATTGCTTTTTCTCATTTTAATGTTATGATTTGATTAGAAATGATATTATTTTTACATTAGGAGGAAACACCATGCTTATTCGTTCGCTCGCCATTCCAAAAAGAGACTTAACAATCGTTAAGGAGTCGGCTACTTTGCAAGAAGCACTCGACATTTTAGAAGAATCTGGCTTCCGATGTGTCCCAATTCTCGATGAAACTGGCACACTTTTCCGAGGAAACATTTACAAATGCACTTGGCTTGGGTATTATGGATAAGCTTAAGAAAACCCAAAAAGTAGTTATTAAAGATGAGTGGGGAGAGGTTACTTTAAAGCCTTCTTTTTACAAAGATTTAATAAAATA
>CAZLGI010000007.1:20123-22164 GCA_964558995.1 uncultured Carnobacteriaceae bacterium
GATATGAGCTTACCAGTTACGCATTTATTGAAGAACGCGACTAAATTTATTTCAATTGATAGCTCATTCTTCAAAATTTTCTTTACGATCAAAGAACTACCATACATTTCTGTTTTGGATAAAAACATGAAATTCTTCGGTATTTTAACCCACAGTAGTTTATTAAACATGCTTTCTCAATCATGGAGAGTTGATGTGGGAAGTTACGTTCTAACAGTCATTGCACCAAGTAGACGTGGCGATTTGTCCCAAATTACAAAAATCGTCAACCGACACTCCGCGATTGCAAGTTTAATTACACTGGATGTAAACCGAGATGATGTCTTACGTCGTGTACTCGTCACCTTGCCTGCCGGAACAACAAAGAGTGAACTTGACGCTGTTGTTCAAGGCCTAGAAAAGCAAGACTTCCGCGTATCTACGATTGAAGATTTGCAAAGTGAATAAGTATTTTAGGAAGCGCTAAGCTGAATAATGCTGCTAGCCTTCCTTTTTTTGTGGTTTTTAGCCGAGTTTGACACATTTTCGTTAAAACCTTGCAAACTCTGAAATTTATCGCCCGTGTTTAATGTATAATTAAAAAAATGTAGCAAACTCGCAAATATTTCACTGGAGTTTGCTACATTTTTTTGCTTAAAATTAGCCTCTTCTGCCATTCAGGAATGGGTTTGATTCTAGTTCTTGTTTGACCGTTGTTGGGCTGCCGTGTCCAGGGAATAGGACGAAATCTCCTGGTAAGGACACAAGATATTTGTTGATTCCTTCCATTAGGCTTTCTTGGCTACCGTATGGGAAATCAGTGCGGCCGACTGTTCCCTGGAAAATGACGTCTCCAACAATTCCAAAGCCGTTTTCCTTAAACAGGAACACTAAGCTTCCTGGAGAGTGTCCTGGAATATGTTGAATTTCAAAAATAAATTCCCCGATTTGAGATTGTCCCATTGTATCCAAATAGAAATCTGCTGGTTTTTCGATTGAGATATCTTCTATGTTAGGATTTTTTCCAGAACCGTTTTGCATTGGGTCTTTTAACCAATCTTTTTCAATTGAACTTTGGTATAAAGGAATCCGGTATGTGTTTCGAATTTCTTCCACCGCACCGATATGATCATAATGAGCATGTGTCAGAATAATTGCGAATGGCGTTAAGTTATTGATTTCAATGACGTTTTTTATTTCGTCAGCGTCTGCTCCTGGGTCAAAAATAATCGTATCACGATTCTCACCAATTAAAAAATAGCAGTTTTCCTCTAAAGGCCCTACTGTGAGAGCTAGCAATTCCATCTATTCTTCCTCCGTTCTCTTCACTTCTTCATTTATTATAGTGGAATCAATTCTCACATGCAAAAAGAAGCATCGTGATTTGAAAAAGTATCAAGGCTTCTGTTAAACCATCTTTTCTTTGAATTTAATAATCTTATTTAAGTAAGACATAATTGGTGCTGATACTAGTAAAACAACTGCTTCACCAAATGCTGCTGTCACGTATGAGAACCAAAATGGTAGGTCTAAGACAATATATAATTCGATTGCAACGAAGAACATTGTGATAACAAAGACTGCGGTAACAATCATCATGCGTTTCATTTCAGAATCATTTGGTTTGAATAACTTTTCAATAATTAAAAAGGCAATGAAGGTTTGACCGAAGCCAAAAACTAAATCCCAAGCGCCAAGTGTTGAAAAAACCAAGTTTGAAATAAATACACCTGCTAAGACACCATATTTATAATTTTTATTATAACCAACTAAGTGATTCAACATTTCCGATACTCGGAATTGAATCGCTCCAAAAGACATAAAGCTAAAAATCCCTGTTAGTGCCACATACAGAGCTGCGACGATGGTGTTGGTCACCATATTTCTTGTTTTCATATTCTATTCCTCCTAGTTTTTTTACGTGGGATGGTCAACGAACCACGCGCTGTTTTTTACAGCCAAACTAGTGTATCACAAAACAAAAAAAGAAGGAATTTTTATTTGATGGTTTTTAGAAAAGCGGCGACCCGCCGCTGTTTTCCTTTTTGATCCTTGGGTTTTT
>CAZLGI010000008.1:0-14027 GCA_964558995.1 uncultured Carnobacteriaceae bacterium
CGTCCGGGAACCCATTAAGTTAAAGTGTTGGAAAATCATCCCGATTTTCTTGCGTGCTTCTCGCAATTCTTCTTTATTGAAGTCTGTAATGACATTGTTGTTTACGACTACACTGCCTTCAGTTGGGCGTTGCAACAAGTTGATGGTGCGGACCAATGTACTTTTCCCAGCACCACTGTAACCAACGATCCCGTAGACATCACCTTCGTCAACATGCAGAGAAACGTCTCGTACAGCGTTGATTTCTTGTCCCTTGTCCCCTCTGAATGTGACAGAAACGTTTTTTAAGTCAATCATTCTTTGTTTCCTCTTTTCGTATTAGTATTAAAAAAACACCCATCCCGCTCCTTCAATCTAGAAGTAAGCTAAGGACGAGTGCGTGCGCATCGTGTTACCACCTTTATTCGGACTTCCCTCACAGGAAATCCCTTATGGAGTGAATCACTCCTGCGCGTTAAAGGGCGCACCCTTCAAGAACTCACCACTGGCTCATTCTTGCCGCTCCGAGGCCATTTTCCAATTCGTTTCGTTTGCTTGTTCCCACCATACCAAGCTCTCTTAGAAACTTCCCGAATTGTACTTTCCTCTTCATTGCGTTGTTTATTTTAAATAAAAAAATTCCCGTCCCGCCAGCACAAATAATCTATGCTGAAAGGACGAGAAGTTACGTTCAATCTCGTGTTACCACCTTAGTTTACAAAAACATCACTGTTTTTGCCTCAATCAGTACATCCGCCAATTACAACGGCTCATACTGGGACGCTATAACGGGCGTTCCCGTCCTAATCTAAGCTTCCGCATTCGACTAAGCCACTCAGAGACCATCTTCCCACACTTCATCCTTGCTTGTTTTCACCAGACCAAGCTCTCTAAAAAAGGAATCCACGAAGTACTCTTCTCGTCAACGTATTTTTACGATGTGCTTACTATAACCAATTTCTCATTTTCTGTCAACAGCTATTTTGAAAAAAGTTAAAGAAAGGGGATTCATTATATTCTTGTTGGTTAAAAAGGTATTAAAACGATTAAAAAGTTTTGCTTATCGGAAGCGGCAATAAAAAGTAGAGTTCCGAGACGCAAACGGATTTGTTAATCGGAAGCAACGATAAAAAGTAGAGTTCCGAGACGCAAACGGATTTGTTAATTGGAAGCAGCAATAAAAAGTAGAGTTCCGCTAAGCAAAGTTAAACATAGTATATCGCTCGAGATTTACTAACCATTTGGTAGTTTTTCTTCAATATTCGAATAATACGTGAAGTGCCAAAGTCACCGCCACACCACTCTGTAATAATGGATCGGGTAATCAACTTATCTGGAAACAATAATTTGAATTCTTTAATTGCTGCTGAAATGGCGTCATTAATTTTCCCTTTGTAATCACAGGATGAACACTGATAAACTCTTTTTCCTTCAATTCCTAATCGTCCACAATGCTCACAACGAAGACCTGGATCCAAATCAGTGAACTCATACTCTGGTATATCTTTCCAGAAAATCGGAGGATCCACTGTTTGCTGTTTGATTGCAGCAGCTAGGGCTTTCGCTTCATTGGACACAGGCAACCAGTTCGTATTCAAAAATTTCAAATGCTCTTGAATTAGTGTTGGCAGAATCAACTCCGAAATATTCTCGTTCACGCCATACAAAGTAAAATTGGGATTCACGTAGACCACATAGCCCTTCACACGAAAATGGTTAAAACCTAAATCTTTTTTAAGACGACTAATCCGAGTTAAATGACGTGATAACTGTAACTCGGGATTTTCAATATCATCCGCTTTAGCTCGTTTTAGCACTTTTTCATCACGAGTGTAAAAGCCTCGATAGTGCTTGATTTCATGGACTAAAATTGTTGAACCCATGATCAATAGCAAATCAATCTGATAAAGTTTGTCATCGCTGTTTTTCAAATTCAAATCTCTAAGCAAAATGTGTGGACTCACCAAATTTCTCCGAACCGTTTCAATAAAGCCATCCTCACCATCAAAACCGATCTGCGAGTTTTCTAATCTCCACTGATATTTTTTCTTTAAGACAAAGCCGCGTGCTTCCAGCGATTCTAGTATAAGTAAAGTAGGTGGTTTTTTCACCATATTTAACGCCTCCTTACTATATAAGATTCGCAAAATAGGTCGTTTTCCATTTTTAAATGATATGATATTTCAAAACTTATAGAATCCTGTTACAATAAGTAGGAACGCTAGATGAGAAAAAGATTAACGTTCTCATTTAATGTTCCTATCTTATTTATAGAAAGTTTGATTAAAAGATGAAAACACAACAGTATGAGATCCGTTTCGCGACTGAAGATGATGTCGCTACTATTTTAGACTTTATCACTGGCTTAGCCATTTATGAAAAAATGCTCGACGAAGTTGTCGCAACTGAAGAAATTTTGCGCGAGTCACTTTTTAACAAAAAACAAGCAGAAGTGATTCTGTTGGAAATAGCAGGGAAAGCAGCTGGTTTTGCTTTGTTTTTCCATAATTATTCGACCTTTTTAGGAAAAGTGGGTTTATATTTAGAAGATATTTTTGTCCATGAAGCTTATCGTGGCAATGGTTACGGCAAGGCTTTATTCCAAAAAGTAGCCGAAATTGCTGCCGAACGTGATTGCGGTCGGATGGAGTGGTCCTGCCTCGATTGGAATGAACCGAGTATTCAGTTTTACAAATCTCAAGGCGCTGTGCCTATGGAGGGGTGGTCTATTCTCCGCTTGTCTGAAGAAAAATTAAAAGGTTTTAAGAGGGGGAATTAAAAAAATGGCTTTAACAACGAATAAGCAATTGGAATTAATTACCGAATCAAAAATTCGTGAGTTCGACCAGCTGTTCCGTTCGATTGATGACTGCATTATGATGACGATGGGGGAACCGGATTTTGGCATGCCGGAGCACGTGAAGTCGGCGGCGATTCAGGCCATCAAGGATGACGAATCGCATTACTCGCACTCGATGGGAGACATTGGCGTCCGGGAAGCTGTAGCGGAGTTTTTGCAGGAAAATCACCAAGTTACCTTTGATCCGGAAAAAGAAATTATGATGACAATTGGCGCAACAGAAGCGATTTACTCAGCTTTGTTAGGCATTTTGAACCCTGGTGAAAAGGTGATTATCCCAACGCCGTCTTTCCCTTTGTATAAACAAGCGACCACCGTGGCTTATGGTGATGTGGTGGAAATCGACACGTCAGACACTGGTTTTGTTTTAACGCCCGAAAAACTACATGAAGTCATGGCAAAAGAGGAAAATGTCAAAGCAATCGTGTTGAACTTCCCGAGTAACCCAACCGGCGTGACTTACACACGTGAGGAATTAACCGCATTAGCGGAAGCAATCAAGCAGTATGAAATCTTTGTGTTGAGTGATGAAATTTATAGTGAATTGACGTACGGCGTGGAGCACACGTCGATGGGCGAATTACTGCCTGAGCAAACAATTTTAATTAGCGGAGCATCGAAATCCTACGCTATGACTGGTTGGCGAGTTGGCTTCGTGGCCGCAAAAGCACCTTGGATTCCTGCCATTTTCAAGGCACACCAAACCGTCGTCACAACTGGCGTGACCGTTTCTCACAAAGCAGCTGAAGCAGCATACCGCAACGGACGAGCAGACATCGAACGCATGCGCGTGGAGTACGAAAAACGTCGCGATATTTGCTTAGCTGCTCTAACAAACGCAGGCTTTGAAGTGCCCGAGCCAAAAGGAGCTTTTTACGTGTTCGCGAAAATCCCGACACAGTTTGGAAATAATGATGACGCATTTTGTCGATTGATCGCAAGTGAAGCAAAAGTCGGCATGGTTCCGGGACGATTCTTTGGCCCAGGTGGAGAAGGTTATGTCCGCATGAGCTTCGCATTGAGTACCGAATTAGTCCAAGAAGCCATGGACCGCGTGACGCATTTTCTCGAAGAAGGCTTTTATGGTGTCATAAAGGTCGATTAAGTCCGGTTGTATTTTAGCGCAATTCGGCGTAAAATAAGCAAGATCCCAAATAGGGAAATAAAAATCAGAGTAGAAAACCATGCGTTAAGTGTCAGGAGGATGGGATGTTGCCTCCCGAACGAAAAATAAAGAGTGGAAAGACAGGCGTTTCAATCCACTCAACATTGTTTGCGATTTGGTTTTCGCATTCGCTGCATTATGAAAATCTTGTAGCGGCTCTTTAAGGAGTTGCTGTTATATGTATCAAAAACGTACCTTTTCAGCCAAAGACATTGCTGTCATTGGTCTAATGATTGCTATGAAAGTGGTTTTGACCCGCTTTTTGGCAATAGAAACGCAATTTATTCGAGTCAGTTTTACCTTTATCCCGACGATTTTACTGTCAGTCATGTATGGTCCCTGGGTAGGCGCTTTTTCAGGTGGATTTGCCGATTTACTGGGCTTCTTCCTATTTTCTAGAGGCTTCCCATTCCATCCCGGCTTCACGATTTCAGCGACCCTATCACCGATCATTTATGCATGGTTCCTGTATCGCAAGCCTCTTAATTTAAGCCGGATTATTCTAGCGTGTCTAGCAGTAACCCTGTTAATCAATCTCGGGTTGAACTCCTATTGGTTGAAGATTCTGTATGACCGAGCATTTTGGGCATTCCTCCCAATCCGCCTAGCTCAAAACGCAATCATCCTCCCAATCGAAGTATCAATCATTTACTGGATCACTCGCAACAAACCCATTCAGAAGGTATTAAAAGACTATCCAATAAAATGGATTAAATAATGTAGAGTAGAAAAGAAGCCTGCCGACTAACACGGCAGGCTTCTTTCATTTGAATAAGTTCTCAAAAGATTAAGCAGATTGAAGTCGGAAGTGTTCCCCTCTAAAAAAGCAAATCACTTACCAAACTCCACCAAAATTCAAACCTGTTTATTTAATCTCATCATTCTCAATATAACTCTTGAATCGGTCAGCTAAATTATCAAACAAGTTTACTCCTTTGTTCGAGAAACCATGTGTGATTTCGCGTGGAAAATACAAGCGTTCGTCGCCTTTCATTTTACCTGAAAGGGAAGAGACGATTGAACTAGCTTCCGACAATTCGATAATCGAACCATTTTTTTGGACAAATTCGATTTGCGATTTACTGCCGACTTTGTGTGGACGATATAAATCATAAGGTAAATCAAAACTATTGTTAATCGACATATAATAATCCGGATTGTAGCCCATTTCTTCCATTAAATCTTTCATATCGTTAATCGCAGGCATATCTATTTCTCGGTCAAAACGTGCCGATTTAAATGGTTTTCGATGCAAGAATCTCGCAGCCAAATCGCTCAAAGTCGGGTCACTTTCATCCAACCAATGATTAAAGTAAGTGGTCAAGACCCCATCATCTAAACGTAAATAATCCTTTAACCCCCAATTACTTTCGAAAAAGGGTCTTAAAAAAGTAGCAGTATGGATGAACTCTGTATGCTCATCCATATAAATATCTTTGGCGCGCTTCATCAAATGATACAAGACCATTTCCATGCCACGAGAAACCGGGTGGAAGTAAACTTGCATGTACATTTGATAGCGGCTCACAATATAATCTTCCACCGCATGCATGCCGGAAATGTCGAAAATAATGCCGCTTTTAGCAGGTTGAATCACGCGCAAAATCCGCGTCAAATCAAAGGTCCCGTACGTTACGCCAGAATAATAGGCGTCGCGTAACAAATAGTCCATCCGGTCGGCATCAATCTGACTGGAAATCATTTGCACAACTTGTGGATTCGGGTAAGTTTCTGCAATAACCGCCGCAACTTGATTAGGAAAATCCGGTCCAACTTCTAGTAAAACTTGATTAATTTCTGTATCTGGCGAGGTAATAATTTCAATCGTCAGCGCCTCGTGATCGGTATCAAAAATTTTCTCAAAGGTATGTGAAAAAGGCCCGTGCCCTAGATCATGAAGCAAAGCTGATACGAGTGTCACTAGACGTTCATTGTCATCCCACAAGCCGTCGCCGGGTTCTTTTGTTGGATAGTTACGCACAAATTTATCACAAATTCGGCGCGCAATTTCGTAAACGCCAAGTGAGTGATTAAAGCGTGAATGCTCAGCACCGTGAAAGGTAAATGAAGAAGTCCCTAGTTGCTTAATCCGGCGTAAACGTTGGAATTCTTTGGTGTTAATTAAATCTAAAATGACCCGATGTTGAATATGGATGTAGCCATGAACAGGGTCACGAAACACTTTTTCTTTTGGTAACATATCGATGTTTGAGTAATGCGTCATTCCCTCACCTCCTGTTTAGTTGGTCAAGCACTTTCTGATTACGCTGGGCCATTTTTTCATGGGCAACATGGTAGTCTTGCAGCATTTCAGCGGTATATTCCGCATCCAGCAAGGTGTTATCTAGTCTTAGTAAAGCTTCTAGAATCATCGTCTTGACGCGTTCATTCGTAAGTGATTGATCCCCAAGCAAATCACTCAAATTCGCCATCGAATCAGGGTTCACGTCAGGATAATGCCAGCGCGTTTCTTTATCTTTTAGAGAAATCTTGTAAAAGTCACGCAGCAATTCCCCGCGTTTTTGTTGATCGCCATTGACACTGAGGTAAATCATAACCGCGATTCCTTTTTTGAAGCGTCGTTGGGCAATACCCGCAAATTTCTTTCCGTCAATACTTAAGTCAAATTTTCCAGGACAATACGAATCAGGAATTTCAAAAGCCTCAATTTTTTTCCCATAAGAGGCGAAGGTTTGGCGAATTAATTCGACCATCATGTCATAGGCGTCGTCGATACTCACTTTTTCATCGTCTTCTTCGCGGAAAACAAGTGATAAATTCAAAATACCTTCATCGGCCACAACAGCTAAACCACCTGCAGGCCTAACGCGGACATCGTAATTATGGGCTTCTAGAAAGTCAAAACCCTCATCTAAATCAGGTAATTTCGTATCCATCATGCCAAGAATAATCATCTTTTCAATCGGCCAAAAATGAAGCATAGTTGGATTAGTAGGATGATTGACTTGTCGAATCAACACATCCCCAAAGGCGAAATCTGACAGAGGGTCATTATTTAAAGCACTTTTAGACGTATCGTAAATGTGAAAAGTTGATTGTTTTAGAAGATTTGTCATTGATCTGCTTCCTATCTTTTTTATATCATTTTCTTCATTATAACAAACTTCTTTTTTTTCGTAGAGATATTCGTTACAATAGAGGTAAGAATCTTTCTTTAGTAATGGAAATGAAGGGGTGGCGAGTTGCCCATAGAAAAAAGTACAATGATTGAATATCGTTTAGAGACGACAATCGAACAGGACGGTGAACGTGAGATCTTTCTTTTTGAAGGAAGGGGTCAAATTATTTCACTTGGAGAATGGCTCTATCTTCGTTATGAGGAAGAAAATACCGAAGTAAAAGTTACGATCAAGCTTTCGCGTAAGGGGAAAATGACAATTATCCGTCGTGCAGGGGAGGAATTACTCTCACGGATGTCATTTGAGACTGGAGAACCAGGCAATGCAATGATGCCGACACCTGCAGGTAGGATGGAATTAGAGACTGTCACGCAGCATATGTTTCAAGATTATAAGGAACAACCTTTCTCTGGAACGGTGGAGGTAGCGTATACATTAAGTTCTGCTGATCAAATACTAGGAAAATACGGAATTTCATTGCAATTTACAACCTAAATATTGTATGATGAAGTGTAGAGTTTTTGAAAGGACGTGGCACCGTTGAAATTAAATAAATTAGATGGTATTAACAAAAACGAATTATCAATGATTGAAGTTGCATACGCAATCTTAGAAGAGACGAGTGACGTAATATCATTTAACGATCTTTTAGTTCATGTGCAAGATTATTTGGAATTATCCGAAAAAGATTTAGAAGCAAGAATGACCCGTTTCTATACCGACTTGAACGTTAATGGTAGTTTTATTTCCCTTGGGGAAAATCGTTGGGGCTTACGTGCATGGTATCCAATCGATTCCATCGACGAAGAAATTCTTTCTTCTATTGATGAAGAAGAAGTTCGAATCAACCGTAAGAAACGCAAGAAAATGAATGCTTTCGCTACTTCTGCTGAAGATGACGTAATTGATTACAATGACGACGATCCAGAAGATACGTATGAGTCAATTGATGAAGACGACGAAGATGTCTTAGAAGATGATGGCGCTGAAGACGAAGAAGTCCTAGGCGAAGATTTAGATGACGACCTGGATGATGATTTAGATGACGTTCCAGAGAGCGTTGAAGAAGATCTAACCATTATCGATGACGACTTTGAAGAAGTCGACGAAAATGAAGAAGACGAAGACTAATAAAAAAAGAGATGCTTTTCCATCTTCAATTGTATAGTAGTGAAGGGGAATAACACTCCTGACAATGGTGTTAGTAAATCTTAATGATTTGCTAACGTCATTTTTTTTCACCCAAAATCTCTCTCTAAGTAAAGTTTTAATAAACATTTACTAAATGATAATAAAGGAAATAACAAATAGAGTAGTAAAACAGATTGTTTTTTGATAAAATGTAAGTGTGTAATAATAAATGTATGAAGAGAAAATACCTAGGAGGCAAAAGGCATGAGTGGTTTAGTCAGTATGACTGAAATGTTAAATAAAGCTTTAGAAGGTAAGTATGCAGTAGGACAATTTAATATCAATAACTTAGAGTGGACGCAAGCGGTGTTACAAGCTGCGGAGGAAGAGCAGTCACCAGTTATTTTGGGTGTATCAGAAGGTGCTGGTAAGTATATGGGCGGCCCTTTAGTTGTTGCATCAATGGTGGAAGCGTTACTGAAGACAATGGAAATTACAGTCCCAGTAGCCCTTCATTTAGATCATGGGTCAAGCTTCGAGAAGTGTAAAGAAGCAATCGACGCGGGTTATTCATCCGTTATGATTGATAATTCTAAGCTTCCAATCGATGAGAATATTGAACACACGAAAAAAGTAGTCGAATACGCTCATAAACATGGCGTATCCGTTGAAGCAGAAGTAGGAACAGTTGGTGGTACGGAAGACGGCGTAACAGCTGGCGTACAATACGCTGACCCGCAAGATTGTCTAAGAATGGTACAAGAAGCAGGCATCGATACATTAGCTGCTGCTCTTGGATCAGTTCACGGACCTTATAAAGGCGAGCCTAAGCTTGGCTTTGCTGAGATGAAAGAAATCTCTGAGCTAACCAACGCGCCACTTGTACTACACGGTGGATCAGGCATCCCGCAACATCAAATCGAAAAAGCAATTGAATATGGACATTGTAAGATTAATGTTAATACAGAATGTCAACAAGTCTGGACAAAAGCTGTTCGTGAGAAACTAGCAACAGATTCAGAAGTCTATGATCCTCGTAAAGTTATTGGACCAGGTAAAGACGCAATCGTTGCTTTAGTAAAAGATAGAATGCAGGTATTTGGTTCAAGCCAAAAAGCTTAAGACTAAAAAAAAGAAAACACCTGGGCTTTTGGCTCAGGTGTTTTCAACCGTATGGAATAAAAGGAGACTCATTTCAGATGCATACAAAAGAAACATTAATTCAACAATTAAAAGATTTAGGAATCAAACCTGATGATACGGTGATGATGCACTCATCATTCAAGAGCATGGGAGAAGTTGAAGGCGGACCGGACACCGTTTTAGACGCTTTATCAGAGTACTTAAAAGACGGATTACTAGTTCTACCAACTCACACCTGGGCACAAGTCAACGCTGAGAACCCGCGTTACTATGTGGAAGACACACCATCAAACGTTGGTATTTTAACCGAATTATTCCGTCAACGTGATGGCGTTGTTCGCTCCTTGCACCCAACGCATTCAGTTGGGGCTCTTGGAAAAGACGCTGAAGAGTTCGTTGAAGGCGATGAAAAATTTGAAACGCCATGTGCACGTGACTCATCATACGGTAAATTACTAGACCGTGAAGCGAAAATCTTACTAGTCGGCGTAGACTTAGTTAGAAACACATTCATTCATGGTGTCGAAGAATGGGTGGATATCCCAGGTCGCTTAACCGATGGCCACGAACAACTTTACACCGTTCTTCCAGATGGCACAGAAATATTAGTTCCATCACAGCGTCATACTCCTTTCTCATGGTCAATGAACTTTTGGAAAGTAGATGAGGTTTTACAAGAACAAGGCGCAATGTTTGTCGACAAATTTGGCGATGCAGATGTTCGAGTTTGTGATACGGTGAAATTAACCGAAGTCTTAAATGAGATGTTAGAAGCATTCCCAGGCCTTTTTGATGATAAACTACCTCTAACGACTGAACAAAAAAATTTCTTTCGTTAATCAGCAGGAACAAAAAGTTTAATTAATAGCATTTATTGTAAGTAGTTTGTTAGAATAAATCTAAATAACGAATGCAAACAAATAAAAAATAATGGATGTTCTATGTGAAGTGAGGGCAATTAGATGAAAAAAATTATCATCAACGGCGATCGACCCCTAAACGGCGAGGTCACAATTAGTGGCGCTAAAAATAGTACGGTTGCTTTGATTCCAGCCTCGATTTTAGCAGATTCAAAAGTGACACTTGAAGGGATTCCAAATATTCAAGATGTGCATTCTTTGATTGAAATTTTACGTGATTTCAAAGTTGAAGTGGAATATGACGAAGACGCAGGTGTTTTAACAATCGACCCAACAAATATGGTTTCGATTCCGATGCCAACTGGGAAAATTAAAAACTTACGCGCCTCATATTATTTCATGGGCGCGGTATTATCAAAATTCGGTCAAGGTGTGATTGGCTTACCAGGTGGTTGTTACCTCGGTCCACGTCCAATCGACCAGCATATCAAAGGTTTTGAAGCGTTAGGTGCAAATATACAAAATGAACAAGGTGCAATTTACTTAACATCGCCAGAAGAAGGTTTAACTGGTGACCGTATTTATTTAGACGTTGTTTCGATTGGCGCAACGATTAATACCATTTTAGCGTCAGTAAAAGCAAACGGAAAAACAGTCATTGAAAACGCGGCAAAAGAACCTGAAATTATTGACGTATGTACGTTATTAAATAATATGGGTGCAAAAATCCGTGGTGCCGGTACGGACGTTATTCGAATTGAAGGGGTAGACCAGCTGCATGGCTGTCGTCATACTGTTATTCCTGACCGAATCGAAGCAGGAACGTATCTTGCAGCCGCTGCAGCAGTCGGAGAAAATGTTCGAATCAATAATGTGATTGTTGAACATATCGAAGGCCTTGTAGCGAAAATGGATGAGATGGGCGTTGATATGGAAATTGGTGAGGACAGCATTCTTGTTCGTAAATCCGATAACTTGAAAATGGTTCATATCAAAACACTGCCATATCCAGGCTTTGCAACAGATTTGCAACAACCGTTGACCCCACTTTTATTAAAAGCACAGGGCGATGGCACAATTGTTGACAGCATTTATCCAAAACGAATCAATCATATCCCTGAGCTTCGTCGAATGGGTGCGTCAATTAAAGTCGAGAGCGACACAATATTCTTGAACGGTCCGAATGAATTAACGGGCGTGGAAGTGACTGCAAGCGACTTACGAGCAGGTGCGTGTTTAGTTATCGCAGGTTTGATGGCTAAAGGAACAACGACTATTACAGGCGTTGAGAATATTTTACGCGGCTACGACGGCATCGTCGAAAAGTTAACCGAACTTGGCGCAGATATCCAGATGATTGAAGGAGAGTAACAATAAAACCTATGAATGAACAGATCAGTACGAAAATAGAGCCAATTAAGTTGAAGGGGGGGTGACCAACATGGAAGATATGCTAACACTTAGAGAACTAGAAGAAAAAACACTAAAAGAACTGTACACCTTTGCGAAGGAATACAAAATTCCTTATTACAGCCAAATGTCTAAGAGAGAATTAGCTCATGCTGTCATTAGAGCACAGGAAGAAAAGCAAGGGTTCTTCATGACGGAAGGTGTCTTGGATATTATTTCACAAGAAGGAAATGGCTTCCTGCGACCAATTAACTACTCTGCGAGTCAAGAGGATATTTATATATCCGCGTCTCAAATTCGACGTTTTGACTTACGTAATGGTGATAAAGTAGGTGGAAAAGCTAGGCCGCCGAAACCTTCTGAGCGTTATTACGGCTTAATGCAAGTAAATACAGTAAATGGTAAGGACCCTGAAGATGCAAAAGAACGTGCGCACTTCCCGGGTTTAACAGCTATTTACCCTGATAGAAAAATGATTTTAGAAACGCCGCAAAAAAACTTGTCCAATCGTATGATTGATTTAATTTCTCCAATTGGTTTTGGCCAACGTGGTTTAATCGTCGCGCCGCCAAAAGCAGGGAAAACAACCTTGCTAAAAAGCATTGCGAATGGCATTACAACCAATTATCCTGATGTGGAATTAATTATCCTGTTAATTGATGAGCGTCCAGAAGAAGTAACGGACATCGAACGTAGCGTAAAAGGCGATGTGGTTTATTCGACTTTTGATAAACAACCAACGAATCACGTGCGTATTTCGGAATTAGTTCTAGAGCGTGCGATGCGACTGGTTGAAGACAAGCGTGATGTGGTTATTTTGATGGATAGTATTACGCGTCTAGCGCGAGCTTACAACTTAGCGATTCCGCCAAGTGGACGTACGTTGAGTGGTGGGATTGACCCGGCTGCTTTTTACCGACCAAAACGATTCTTCGGTGCCGCTCGAAATATTGAAGAGGGCGGAAGCTTAACAATTCTAGCGACTGCTTTAGTTGATACAGGTAGTCGTATGGATGACGTTATTTACGAAGAATTCAAAGGAACAGGTAACTCTGAACTCGTTCTTTCTCGTGAGCTTTCAGAAAGAAGAATCTTCCCAGCAATCGATATTAAAAAATCCGGCACACGCCGCGAAGAAGATTTACTGACAAAGGAAGAAATGGACAGTGTGTGGAAGTTGCGTAAAACAATGCGGGGTGACTCATTGGAATACACCGAAGAGTTCCTGAAGCAACTGCGAACGACGAAAACAAACGAAGACTTCATCAATCGGATTTCTTTGATGAAGTAATGACAACCAAAGGAGCGATTTTAAAATGGATCAAGAACAACAAAACTATCATGATACCGTCAGCAATTTTATTGAGCTGACTGCTGAAGACGTAGCAGATCGTTTAGCAAATGGCGACAAGACGATTCTCTTTATCGGGAAGCCAACTTGTCCCTACTGCAGAAAATTCGTGCCGAAGTTAAATAATGTGCGCGAAGAAAACAATTTAACGATTTACTACTTAAATAGTCTCGAAACAAAAACCAATCCTCAAATTCAAGCACTCCGCGATAAAATGGACGTGCCGCTCGTACCACAAGTCGTTACTCTTGATGGAAAAGATCAATTTACAAACTTAAAAATTGACTCCAGTGCATCAGAAGAAAGACTAACTGAGTTATTAGTGAAGTAATCTAAAATAGCTGCCTGAAAGGGCAGTTATTTTATTTATTTACCTTGCAAAGTAAATACAGACGTGGTATTATTTTCATGTTATAGACTCAAGTAACAATCAACTCTGATTTAGGTAATAAATCAGGGCATAAAGGAGAGAAAAAGAATGAAACAAGAAATCCATCCAACATACCAAAAAGTTGTATTCATGGACACTTCAACAGGCTTCAAGTTCTTGTCAGGTTCTACTAAAGGCTCTAGTGAAACAGTTGAATGGGAAGATGGCAATACATATCCATTATTACGTATGGAAGTAACGTCAGATTCACATCCTTTCTACACTGGACGTCAAAAGTTCGCCCAAGCAGAAGGACGCGTTGGCCGTTTCAACAAAAAATACGGTCTTACTTCAGAAACAGAAGAAGAGTAATCAACAATATAAAAAACCAGCTACCTTTATGGAGCTGGTTTTTTGTTTTGGCTAGGTGGAGGCGTTGAGTTTGACGCATTTTACCGATAATGCATCAAACTCTGTATTTGGCCCGTTGAGTTTGACACATTTTATCGATAATGCATCAAACTTTGTATTTGTCTCGTTGAGTTTGACACATTTTACGGATCATGCATCAAACTCTCTTATCACTACCTCGATGATACTCTCTATCAATATTATTCT
>CAZLGI010000008.1:14127-22161 GCA_964558995.1 uncultured Carnobacteriaceae bacterium
ATGCATCAAACTCTCTTATCACTACCTCGATGATACTCTCTATCAATATTATTCTTCAATGCCCGATCAATTCTACTGCGACTAAACCCATTCCCACACCACTCCGAAATAACTGAGTGCTTTAGCTTTACCTCAGGAAATAATAACTTAAATTCTTCAATCGTTCGATCTAGCATATCTGCAATTTTCTCGGAATGTGGGCATTCTTTGCAGCGAGCGACATTTCGCTCGTACTCAATCGATCCTGACTCACACTCTAAACAAAACATTCCTTTTTTCAAATCCTCATAAGTATAATCCGGAATGCTGTCATAGCGAATCTCCTCGCACTCATTTTCTTTGAGTACCTTCAACAAACGGGCATGCTGGTGATTTGGGTAGTCTGACAAATCAGCAAATTTTTCCAAAAAAGGCTCGATCTGACTGCGCATTAAAAAGTTGTTTTTCTTAGGTGCATTGAACATCAGCATGTTTGGGTTAATATAGATCACTTTTTTTGCAATTTTAAAAGTCAAATCGTACTTTTTCAACAAAGACTTCAAGCGGGTGCTGTGGCGATTCAGCTGCATTTCGGGATTTTCAAACTCAGCGTCATTAGAAGAACGAGTGAGAGTGGCGGGTTCATACATAAACTCTCCGGAATAATTTTTGCATTCATTGATCAATAGCCAACCTCCTCTAATCACCAACGTATCAATCTGACAATCTCCCAAAGGCGTGCGCAAGCGAACATCCTTAAGTACCTTTGCAGAACCGAGAGATATTTTCGTTAGCCCGTCCAAATCCACCTCGCCAGTAAACCCATCAGTCATTGCCGATAAATAATTCAAACTTTTTTGATCCAGAAAAGTCCTACGATTGAGTGCTTCCATAATTTGGTGCGACTGCGATTTTTTTCGTGTCATCGTTTTATCTCCTTTTTTCCCTATACATATAGAATACGCAAAAACTCTTTGATTCCTTTTTCTGTTTTCACATTCTTTTCTGTTATTATTTAAGTAACGATTCCCGAGCGACTTAAAAAGGAGAGAGAACGATGGCGTACGAGGCAAAAACCAAACCGACTGACCAAAGTGTGATTGAATTCATCGAAGAAATTGACTCAAAGGCAAAAAAAGAAGATGCCTATCGTCTGCTAGATATTTACGCAGATGTGACCGGAATGGAGCCTGTCATGTGGGGGACATCAATTATTGGCTATGGCGCATACCATTACGAATACGCGACGGGGCATTCGGGCGAGGCGAGTATAGCAGGATTTTCACCACGAAAGGCAGCGCATTCCCTGTACTTAACCATGAATGAAGAGCGGAAAAACGAGCTGCTGGCTAAACTTGGAAAGCATCGACGAGGTAAATCCTGTGTCTATGTCAATAAATTAGCAGATATCGATGTGGATATTTTGAAGCAAATGATTGAAGAATCCGTCACTTATATTAAAGACAATTACCTGATATCTAACTAAAAAAGGCCACCGAGCTAACGCCCAAACTCCTGAATACATGAAAAATTAACATATAAATTGACTAAAATTATTAAAAACTTAAAAGCTTTTTAGCTGACTTAATCCAATTAAAGGATTATAATTATAATAATATTAAGCTGACACTAAATTTGAGTTTTTCAAAACCTCTAAACATCAAAACTAATACAGAAGGGGGGGTTACAGTGCCAGAACAAATGATATATATCTATTACGACACAGTGGGAAATAATGTCCTGAGCAAAGGCATCATCAACCAAAATTCTGAAAGCCAATTGAAACGTACCCCAAATAATATTTTGCTAATAAAAGATGCTCCGAATGTGGGGACGTATGACCTCTCAAGCGGTTTTCGAGTGATAAAAGGACAAGATGATGTGAAGCAATTTCTACAAACAGGCATCGGTCAACCGTCAAAGCTAGGATCATGGATTGATTTTTCGAGCACTGACATGCTGCGCCAATTAACACCTGTTGAGATTTCGGAGTTGTTATATATCGGGCACGCCCATAACTATCTTCACTCTCCGTTCTATTATAAAATGCAAAATAATTATATTTATCTCTCACTACCGAATGATTTTACGAAGGTTTATTACCGGCACTTAGATGAATTCATCGATCAATTTTCGGCTGCAATCACGCAACGCATGCAGAGCAAAGTAAATGAAAAGCGTCGATTCTTTCAAAAGGAACAAATTATTGCGCCTTTTAATATCGATAATCAAGAACGACTCATTCCTATTTTCCGCGAAGGGATTTGTATGTCCTTTCGACAAATGACGATTAAAGACGGCCTTTATCAAGTGCCGATTTATATCGTCGAGGATCGTTTGTCGATGATTAACCGCCCGTTTGAAGAAACGGAAATCGCGGGATCATTGAGCTATCACGTGACAAGCGAGGAATGGAACGTCACTTATAACTATGACTAAAACTGACAAAATTTGTCCATTTCATGATGGTAAGCGTTGTGTTACAATGACGTTTGAAAAAATAAAATAATGACGTGAGCTTACATTTAAGGAGAAAACATATGAAAGTATTTCTAATTTATGGTGGAAGAAGTGCTGAGCATGATATTTCAATTTTAACGGCACATTCTATCGTTCAAGAAATTTATTATAATTATTATGAAGTTATTCCGATATATATTACCCGTGATGGTTCTTGGCTACAAGGTGAAACACTCACGAGTCCGGTTGACCACTCAGAGTATTTACGTTTAGAAGAAGGTCCAATTGCGAAAATGACCGATACTGAAGACGTTGTGTCTCAAGGGATTTCAATTAGCCCAGCTGCGATTAAAGCAGAAAATGCAGTTATTTTCCCAGTATTACACGGGCCAAATGGCGAAGATGGCACGGTTCAAGGCCTTTTTGAAGTCTTAGACATGCCGTATGTTGGCTGTGGCGTTTTAGCGAGCGCTGCTGGAATGGATAAAATTGCAAGCAAACAATTATTCCAACAAGTTGGCTTGCCGCAAGTCCCATACGTTCCGGTCTTCCGTTTCGATTGGCAAAATAATCAAGAAGCGATTTTCTTACGCTGTGAAGGTTCTTTGATTTACCCAATGTATGTGAAGCCTGCAAACATGGGCTCTAGCGTCGGGATTTCAAAAGTGACTAACCGTGATGAATTAATCGATGCCATCAACAAAGCTCTACTATATGATCATCGAATTATTGTCGAACAAGGCGTTGAAGCACGCGAAATCGAAATTGCTATTTTAGGTAATTCAGATATTCACACCTCAATTCCTGGCGAGATTGCAAAATCAACCGATTTTTATGATTACGATGAAAAATACATCAATAACGCTGCTGAACTAATAATTCCAGCAGAATTACCTGAAGAACTCGTTGTAAAATTACAACAGTATTCAGCTGAAGCCTTCCGTGCACTTGACGGATCAGGCTTAAGTCGCTGCGACTTTTTTGTAACAAGCAGCAATGAAATTTACTTGAATGAAATTAATACGATGCCTGGCTTTACGAAATTTTCAATGTACCCATTATTGTGGGAACAAACAGGCCTGAAATATAGTGATTTAGTCGAAGAGCTCATTCAGCTTGCGCTAAAACGCTATGCCGAGAAAATTACCCGTGTAGACGTCGATTAAAAAAGTAGGCTGGGCGAAAGTCTAGCCTTTTTTGTAGCCAATTTGTCCGCAGCTCACCCGCTGCGTTCATCTTCCTGATAGTTGGTCACACAAGAAATCCCTAGAAAGGACGATTTTATGAAACCAATCCGCATGATTGATATTGTTAAGGCGGTTAAAGCCATTGATTATAGTTCGCCGAACCGTTTTGCTGAAATTGATTCAGTTGTTTTTGACTCGAGGAAGGCAACCGCCAATAGTTTGTTTATCCCATTACAAGGGGAAACGGACGGCCATGATTACATCCAAGCCGCCATTAAAAACGGTGCAACCACAACGCTATGGGGACGTCCAGAAGAAGAGGCGCCCGATAATATCGCTGTTATCGTTGTTAACGACACCTTGCAAGCTCTGCAAGATTTAGCAAAAAGTTATTTGAAAACAATCAATCCTAAAGTCGTGGGAATTACCGGCAGTAACGGAAAAACGACGACTAAAGATATGACCGCTGCAGTCTTAGGTGCGAAATACAACGTCCATAAAACAGACGGCAACTACAATAACGAAATTGGTTTGCCAATGACGATTTTAGGTATGCCAGCTAAAACCGAGATTATCGTTTTAGAAATGGGTATGTCCAGCTTTGGCGAAATAGATTTGTTGAGCCGTTTAGCAGAGCCAGACGTTGCAGCAATTAGCCTGATCGGCGAGAGCCACTTGGAACATTTAGGCAGCCGCCGCAACATTGCCAAGGCTAAACTAGAAATTTTAACTGGCCTAAAAACTGACGGCCTTTTCATTTATCCAATCAATGAGCCGCTGATTCGCAAAGAAATGCCAATCGACCGCAACTTCTCAAAAGAAACATTTGGTACCGACGAGACAGCGACCATTTTTGCGTATGACATTGCAAGTGGCAAAAGTAAAACCACATTTAAAGTAAACAGAGATGATTCAACCACACTAGAAATTCCAGTTCTAGGAGAATACAATGTTCAAAATGCGCTGATTGCAATCGCCATCGCAAATCATTTTGACCTTTCCGTGACAGACATTCAACCTTTTTTGGCGAATTTCGAGCTCACAGCTAACCGAACGCAATGGCTGGACGGTGTGAACAAATCCAAAATTCTAAACGATGCTTATAACGCGAGCCCGACTGCGATGAAAGCTGTCTTAGAGGCTTTCACTCATTTACCAAGAGAAGGGCGTCGTCTTGTTTTGCTTGGCGACATTAGAGAGCTGGGCGAGCAATCTGCTGCGATGCACGCGGATTTAGCTTCTGCTCTGAATCCTGAAGAAATTGATGAAGTTTATTTGTATGGTGAAGAAATGGTCGCACTTTACTCAGCGATTGAAACAATTTTTCCAGCTGAACGCCGTCATCATTTTACAGGAGATAAAACACTCCTTATCGAAGCTTTGAAAAAAGACCTAACCGAAGCGGATCAGCTACTAATTAAATCTAGTTTTGGCACAGATTTACTTTCAGTTGTAAAAGAATTGACACTCTAAAACTCACCAAAGAGTAAATAATTAAATGTAGCAAAACTTTGTCCTATAAACAAAGTTTTGCTTTCTTTGGATATTTTAGATAAATATATATATATTTTGATGAAAATAAGGTATAGTATTAAGATATAAAGAGAACCTTGTGAGGATTCTTTCACTTATCTCTGTCTCTATTGAAGTATTTTTCATGAACAAATGAGGAGGATTATTATGCAAGAATTAATTAAATTTGAAAACGTTGATAAATACTATGGTGACTTTCACGCATTGAAGAATATCAATTTAACGTTTAAAGAAGGTGAGGTCGCGGTAGTAATCGGACCATCTGGATCTGGGAAAAGTACAATGCTACGTTGTATTAACGGCCTTGAAGATATCAACAGCGGAAACTTAATCGTCAATGGTGTCGATCTGCATGCAGACAAAACGAATATTACAAATATTCGTAAGCGCGTTGGGATGGTATTCCAACACTTCAATCTGTATCCGCATATGACGGTATTAGAAAATGTAACTTTGGCACCAATCAAAGTATTGAAGAAAGACCCTGAAGAAGCACGCAAGTCAGCGGAGATTTTTTTAGATAAAGTAAACCTGCTTGATAAAAAAGATGCTTACCCAACAAGTTTGTCAGGTGGACAAAAACAACGAATCGCAATTGCGCGAGGCTTAGCGATGGAACCGGAAATTTTATTATTTGACGAGCCAACGAGTGCCCTTGACCCAGAAACGATTGATGACGTGTTAGACGTTATGAAAAAGTTGGCACAAGAAGGTATGACAATGGTTGTTGTGACGCATGAAATGGGCTTCGCCAAAGAAGTAGGCGACCGAATTATTTTCATGGCAGAAGGACAAGTGATTGAGGACCGCGAAGCAATCGCGTTTTACGAAGAGCCACATGACCCAAGAGCGAAGCAATTCTTAAGCAAAATCATTAGTCACGTATAAAGGAGGATCATGGATGAATAAAAAACATATGATACGAACATTTATCCTAGCTATATCTGCTATCTTTTTATTGGCGGGCTGTGCTGGTCCTAATTTAGCCGAACGAGATATTGTTGAGCGATTAGAGGCGTCAACCGCTCCTAGACTTATTTGGGGTGTGAAGGCAGATACATATTTATTTGGTTTATATAATATTGCTGCAAGAGAAATTCAAGGCTTTGACATTGATATCGCAAAGGCACTAACCGAAGAAATAACTGGTGATGCCGCAAACGCAGAATTTATCGAAGTAACCTCTAAAACGCGGATTCCATTAATCAAAAATGGAAACATCGACGCGATTATTGCGACCATGACCATTTCTGAAGAACGCATGAAGCAAGTTCTGTTCTCAAATGTGTATTTCGCAGCTGGACAATCACTTCTTGTAAAAGAAGAGAGTGATATCCAAGGCGTCAGCGATTTGACGAGTGAGCATACTGTCATTGCTGTAAAAGGTTCAACTTCAGCAATTAATATTCGCGAACACAGTCCAGACGCAAACATTATTGAATTGGAAAACTATTCTGAAGCCTTTACTGCCATGCAATCTGGTCAAGGTGATGCGATGACAACTGACAATGCTATTTTATTAGGAATTATTGCACAAAACCCAGGCTACCGTTTAGCTGGAGATACCTTTACCGATGAACCTTACGGCATTGCGATTAACCACGGCCAAGAGAATTTCCAAAATACGGTAAACGAAGCTTTAACAACAATTATTGAAAATGGGACATATGCTGAAATCTTTCATCGTTGGTTCCCAGCAGAAGACTTGCCTGATTTAGGCTGGGCGATTCCAAATCCAGAAAGAGGTGAATGATATGTTGGAGCTACTAAATACTTATTCAGGACCATTACTAGAAGGTTTCGTTAATACATTGATCGCCAGTGTGATTGCATTATTTTTTAGTATGATAATTGGAACATTATTTGGTGTATTCCATGTATCACAAAGCCGAGTACTAAACTGGATATCTAGAATTTATGTGCAACTATTTTTGAACCTACCTTTGTTGGTTATTGTACTATTTTTCTATATTGCCTTTCCAATGTATGTCACAAGTGTCAATGGTTTCACGGCAGGGATTATTGGTTTAACCATTTATACCTCTGCTTTTATTTCTGAAACTGTGCGAGCAGGTATTCAAAGCGTGCCACCCGGTCAAATGGAAGCCGGTTTGTCGACTGGTTTCACTTACTGGGAATCAATGCGTTATATCGTGCTCCCGCAAGCAATTAAAATTGTCATTCCACCGCTAGGAAATCAGTTCATCAACTTAGTAAAGAACTCTTCCGTACTTGCGATGGTAGCGGGCTTAGACCTGATGTATTACGGTGACTTAATTGCAAACGAAACGTTTAACACGTTTGAGACGTATATTCTTGTTGCTTTGTTCTATTTGATCATTACATTACCATTAACGTATTTGATGCAATACTTAGAACGTCGCCTTGAAACTAGTAGATAGGAGGGGAATGTAAATGGATTTTTTTGGCGCATATTCTTGGATTAATATCCGGTTTTTATTAGAAGGTTTATTCTTAACCCTTCAAGTTGCAGTCGTAGCAGGGATACTTAGTTTTGTATTCGGTAGTATTTTAGGACTCATCCGTTTCGTAAAAGTTCCTTTCTTATCACGAATCGTAGGTAGTGTCATTGACGTTGTTCGAAATCTACCGCTACTTTTAATCATTTTTTTCACTTATTTTGCTTTACCGCAAATCGGTATTCGCTTAACCATTTTCTGGTCAGCAGTCGCAGCTTTGACAATTTTTGAATCTGCTATGTTGTCGGAAATTATTCGCGGAGGCTTAAACGGTGTTGAAGAAGGCCAAATGGAAGCCGGCCTTTCAACTGGGATGACCTATGGCCAAACCATGTGGTATATTGTGATTCCTCAAGCCCTGCGATCGATGGTGCCGCCGATTGTGAGTCAGATCG
>CAZLGI010000009.1:0-15937 GCA_964558995.1 uncultured Carnobacteriaceae bacterium
GATGCCCTGCACGTTTGGTTCGTTCATTCTTTGTTCAGTTTTCAAAGGTCAAATCGTTATGTTGTTTCGTTATCACGTAATGCGTGTTGTCTCTTACTTGACAACCTATTAATAATACCAGCTATCATTTAACTTGTCAACACTTTTATTAAAATATTTTTTCAAGCTTCTTGAATCACTCCGCTGCTGTCGAACTGGTAACTTTTATATAATATCACCTAAGAACATCTCCGTCAACCTTTATTTATTATTTATTTGTTTTAATTCGTTACCTCCTTGTAATCTCGCCTCAATAAAAAGTATAATCAAATGGAATGGAGGCTGATAAACATGTGGTATCAGGGTTTGTTTGCTGCTTTGGAAGAATTGCGAGACCCAACTCGAGCAATAGGAATGGAAAAATACATGCGGATGCAATTCCCTTTTTTAGGAGTCCCTGCTGCTCCACGTAAGAAATCTTATCGTTCCTTTTTACAAAAGGCTGTGAAAAAAGAAATAATTGATTTCGATTTTGTCTTCTTATGCTATCAAAAAGATGAACGAGAATTTCAATATGCGGCTGCGGATTATTTATTTGCCGTCCGTGACTTGTTAACTCCAGAAGATCTACCTACTATTAAAAAATATGTGGTGTCAAAATCTTGGTGGGATACCGTTGACATTCTTGATGGGGTTGTCGGGCGAATTGTTCAGAATTACCCTGAGGCAAAAAAAATCATGTTCGTTTGGAGTAAAGATGAGAACTTTTGGGTGAGACGACTTGCGATTGATCATCAATTGTTATTTAAGAAAGCAACTGATCGTGAATTGCTAGGAACAATCATTGAGAATAACTTTGGTTCCAAGGAGTTTTTTATTAATAAAGCGATTGGTTGGAGTTTGCGTGATTATAGTAAAACAAATCCTGACTGGGTGAGGGAATTCATTGAACGTCATCAGGATAAGATGGCTCCTTTGAGTATTCGTGAAGGTAGTAAGTATATTTAATACTAAGAAAAAAGCTCACTCCTTCTATTATATAGTAGGAACTATTTTAATCAGATAGAAATAATAGCAGAGTAGCGCTCATTATGAGTCTACTCTACTATTTTGCTATCTATCGATTCAAATACCAGTCTAGTGAGTCATTCATGCTTTTCCAAAGACCGTTTGGTGCGAGTAATTCTTTTTGTGACAGATCATCAATCGTTTCGTATGTTTTCACCTCATGGGGAAAAGTCGCAGTTAAAATCAATGGACGCGCAACCGAGGCTAATGGAGTTAAACGAAGGGCCTCCTCTAGTAAAACCCCATTCATAATCCCTCCATTATTAATAATCGGCAATGAATCATTTAGCTTTTGCAACTCTTCAATTTGCTTTCCCTTCTCACGAAAATCATTTTGATTAAAGTGAACGTAATCGATGTTTAAATTAGATAAACGTTCAACAATCCTGCTCGTCTCTTCAAAAGACAAACCATTCGGATCAGCCTCTTCAACAGCCAATCGAATCCCTATGACAAACGGATAAGCTGCTTCGGTTCTTATTTGGTTAGCTAACCTCAAAATGACTTCCAAAAAGCGAAAGCGACTCTGCTCACTATCGCCCCACTTATCCTCTCTTTGATTAGATAGAGGAGATAAGAATTCTTGTAGTAAAAACGGATTGCCTGCATGAATCTCAATTCCATCGAAACCTGCACGAATTGCTCTTCTTATTGCTTTGCCAAACTCTTCGATTAAAGAAAGAATATCTTTTTCAGACCATTCATAACAATTATTGCCGTCTTTGGTTTTTCTACTGACGACGCCTACTTTACTTTTGTTAGATTGGAAGCTAATCGCTCTTCCCCCGTGATAAAGTTGAATAATTGACTTGGCTCCGAAAGCTTTCACTTCTCGGTTGTATGTTTTTAAGTTTGGAATGACTGCATCATGTGCAATACCCACATTATTTTCATAGGCTTTTCCACTTGACGAAACATTCGCAGAACCCAAAATAATTACCCCAGCTTCTTTAGCCCGGCTTTTATAGAAAGCTATCTCAGTGTCGGACAGTTGACCAATGCCATTGCTGGACATGGTTGAGATTGGGGCGAAAGCTAGGCGGTTTTTTACCGTCAATCCATTTGGAAAGGTATAGGGCAATTCCCAAGTCTTCATCCTAGCTCCTCCTTAGTAAAATCAAAGTACCGCTGTGGTGACGCGCTAATGATTTTCCACAAACGCTTCGGCATAGTCTGTTCATCCGGGTTAATTGTTTTGATAGACGCATCTTTATTGATGATTTTTGTCGCCCAATCTGGATCAATCAAGGCAGCATTTCCAACCGACAAGAGAGGAAACTCTGTAAGTGCCTCTGTCACGTCTTCCTGGCTTACGACATTTCCGCATCCAATAAACGGCATCTGATCTGGAACAACTTTTTTCAACTCTTTGATAATCGGCTCTCCGTCTAATGACTTTTTCTTCAAATCACTCAAGGATATATGAACGTAATCAATCGGACAGGACGTAATGCGTTCTAACAAATATGCCGTATCCTTCATTCTTATGCCCGGTGATTCATACTCTTCCGGCGAAAATCGGTAACCAATGACAAATGGCCTATCTGGTCTTAGTTCGTGACAGGCTTTAATGACTTCTAATGGAAATTGAAGTCGTTTTTCTCGGCTACCACCCCATTTGTCCGTTCGACGATTCGAATGAGGGGAATAAAACTGTTGTACGAGATAGGTATTCGCTCCGTGTATCTCGACACCATCTAAGCCTAATTCTCCAGCCAGCTGGGTTGCATCACGAAAATCCTGAATCACCTCTAAAACCTCTTCTTCCGTCATTTCCCGAGGATAAGAAGCAAAGTTTCTCTTAGCTGGAACCCGACTTGGAGCAATGGGCTGCTTATTTTCTATAAAAGCTGGTTGAGCGAGTCTGCCTGCATGGTAAAGTTGAATAATCACTTTGACGCCTTGTCGATGGAGCTTAGTTGTTAACTCCCTTAAAGCTTGGTGGTTGTTTGGATCGTAAATGTTCCAACCATGCTCGAAAGCACTCGCTGTTTTAGAGATACTGTGCGACCCTAAAATAACAGCTCCAAAATTTTCGCTTCGACTCAATATAAACTCACAATCTTCCTGTGACAAGCCTCCTGTTGCAGTACCGCTATCAGTTGTCATAGGGGCAAGCAATAGTGGATTCTTCAATTGAAGTTGGTTAGAAAACTGGAATGCTTTCACTGACATTCCTCCTTTCGTTCGTGTCATCTAGCTGTTCATTTTTCAAAAAAAGAAAAACCAGGACTATCTGCCCTGGTTTTGTCATTATCCTTGCCAGTCAGCTGGATAGGTAATATAGATAAATCGTGCTTTTCCTTCAACAGAAAATTGAATGTCACTATCTTTTGGAATATAGATGAGTTGTCCCGGACCAGCTGTTGTTTTCCTACCTTCACTAATAATCGTTAAAGTTCCTTCTATGATATAGTCAATTTCATCATAGTCTAGATGCCAATCAAAGGTTGTATCTTCCATCACCATCAGACCACAACCTAAACGTGGGCTTTCTGATGTGGACATTAAATCACGTGTATAAACTCGATCAGCAGGATTTCCTGTATCTAAGCGATGTTCTTCAGTGACATCAAACATAGGCAAATCAATTGCCATGACACCACTTGGGTCAATGTTCCTTCCGTCTTCAAAGCCTTTTTCCAGATTTGACGACAGAATATCACGGACTAGGTTCTCGATGATTTCACGATTATATGGTACCATCTAACCCCTTCTTTCTTAAACTAACTTTTCTTCAACAACGACAAGGTTCTTAGTAATTAGCATCGCAACAGCAATCGCTGTGAGCCCGCCCACTAGTTTACCGACAATCATTGGCATAATAATTTCTGGGGCTACTCCAGCTGTAAAGCCTAAGTGGTCACCAATTGCGAATGATGCTGATACCGCGAAGGCAATGTTGATTACTTTACCACGGTTGTCCATGTTTTTAACAGTTTGGAACATCGCAATGTTATTTGCTAGAGAAGCAATAAGTCCCGCAGCGGAAACCTCATTCACTCCTAAGACATTTCCAACTCTCATCAATGGTTTTTTGAAAAGTTTGGTAATAATATAGACTAATCCATAAGCTCCAGCTAAGGTGATTGCAATTCCACCAACTGTTTCAAAAGCCACTGCTAATGACTCTTGGTTCTCAAACAATTGAACACCTACTAGCCAGTCTAAACCGCCAATTGCTAAACCTACTGTAGCAACAGCAACAATCAGTTTTCCGAAACCAATAAAGCCTCGAATCATTTTTGCTTCAAACTTCCATAGACCAAATGCGATTAATAGTGCTACAAGGATAATTGGAATTAAGTTAACGAAAATTTTCCCAACTCCCATGCCCATTAAAATACCAGAAACAAATGCACCGATTGGAATGGTGATAATTCCGCATAAAATTCCTCTTGCTAAATACGGACGATCTTCAACGTCAATTATTCCTAATCCTACTGGGATGGAAAATACGATGGTTGCACCCATCATCGCCCCTAGAATACCACCAGAGAATAAGATTATTTCAGCATCCGTTGTCATTTGTTGGGCTAGGAAGAAGCCACCCATGTCATTCGCTAATAGCGTACCTGCAAACATAGCTGGATCTGCTCCGACTAGTTTATAAAGCGGTACCACTATTGGGCTTAACCAATCGGACAGTTTTGGTGCAAGAACAATAATACCTGCCATTGATAGAGCCAAGGACCCCATCGCAAGTATTCCTTCTTCAAATTGTTCGCCTAATTTGAAGCGGTTACCAAAAGATTTATCCAAAGCTCCGATAACCATGATGATCGCCATAATCCATACGATAATTTCATTTATACTCATATAATGTCACTCCTATCATTCTTTTTTGGAAATTCTACGCTATCAATAATACCGACGATGACCATATCTACTGGAACTGATCGGTTCTCGAATGTTACTCGGGCTGAACTTCCGGTTGTGACTAAAACTTGTTCATCAACACCAGCCCCAACTTGGTCTACTGCAACGACCAATTCCGGGCTGACTTCATCTTCATTTAGTTGTTTTTCAACTAGCATAAATTTTAGACCGTTTAATTTTTCGTCTTTTCTAGTTGCCCACAAACTTCCAACTACTGTTCCAATAAACATCAGTGCTTCCTCTTTTCTATATGAATTTCTTTATCCTTTAAATAGTCTTTTGCTAAGGCAGTTACAATCATATTTGGTGTTACGTAAAAGACATCTTCTTTAGATAAGGATAAGGCTTGCACTTTTGCAACGGTTATCAGTTCCTTTTTCACGGGTGATACCGATGAAACAGGCTGACGGCCAGTTGGTTTGTCTTCAAAATAATCTTTGGAAACAAATGTTGCGCCCCACTTTTGTAAGGTTAGCTTTGCCTTGTCAAATTCTGTCAACATTCTTTGATTCATGACTGACCTTTTCTTGGACAATTCAAGGCCATCTTCAAGGACATACAGATTTTTCTTTTGAAGTAATTGTTGCAGGATTGCTTCTTCGTCTTTGCCTTGTGGTAACAGCTGAGCTAATCTAGTTAAAGAAAAGAGTGATAATTCTGTCACCAGCAAAACGTCTGCAGTGAGAAAAAAGTGACCTGTTACATTTTGATAACCTTTTTCTTTGTAGTAAGCACTAATAGTAGGATGTTGTTCTCCTATTACTGCCAGTGTTGGTTGATCAGAAGCATGTAGTTTTTCTATCAGACGGTCTGTAACTAACTGAACCATTTGTTCTAATTCCATGCTATCATTCCTCTTTTATGATACGTCCTCTTGTTCCTTTTTTGAAGCCGCAAGCATTTGCTTCATCGTAATCAATATGCATAAAGGTTTCAAACTTAGGGTTAATTCGTACAACCACATCATCAAAAATTAGTGGACGCTGACTCATCACTTTAACTTTTACCACTTCTTGGTCAGTGACATTTAATTTCTCTGCATCACGACTATTGACGTGGATATGACGTTTCGCAACAATTAAACCTTTTTCGAGATGGACACTTTTTGACCCATTAATTAAGACCACACCAGGCGTTCCTTCAATTTGACCACTTAGACGCAAGGGTACTTTCGCACCTAACACTAGGGCATCAGTGAAGGAAACTTCGACTTGGCTGTCCCCTCTTGCTGGACCTAAAATCACAGCATTATGTAGTGCGCCTTTCGGACCTAGGATTGTGACGCGTTCTCTTGCAGCGAACTGACCTGGTTGTGACAGGTATTTCTCTGCACTTAATTGATAGCCTTCGCCAAATAGATGATCGATATGCTCTCTAGAAAGGTGAACGTGCCGACCGCTCGCTTCAATTTCAAAGGTTTGCTGCATATTTTCTTGAACTTTTCTTGCTACTTCGGACACTAATTCATCAATTTTAATTGTCATTATCTCCTCTCCTTATTATCTTCGATTTTGTGAACCATCGTTAACCAGATATCATTCGCCATGGCTCGACAACTTCTTATTAACGCATGATATTCTTCGATGAAAAGATAATCATGGAGACAAGCTGTTCCTTGTATCTCAAGTTCCCGCACATCTACATAGCGAGCATAGAGTCGTAATACAATTTCTTCGTTAGTATAGTGTGGCGTGAATGACTCTTGAGAATAGGTTTCATTCCAATTTTGTACTTCTAGTGATAGTGAATCTTCTTCAAAATAGGTGTTTCTAAGAAAATCCATTTCTTTATAAGCTTGCAAGGTTTGGATTAAAAAATCCAACTTCGCAACTATGTCATTTTCGTTTATGGAAGAAAGATAGTTTTGATCAAATAATAATTTGCTTGTCAGCTGATTAAGAACTAAATGCCATTGTTGAGTGGCTCGATTGTTCTTTACTGGTTTACTTGTCTGAACTTGAATTTCTTCTGCCACGTTTACTTCAGGAATGGCTTCTGCCTCTTTGCGATACTCAATTTTAATATTGGTTAAGTAACTTCTTGCAGACGGCGTTATAATCGTTCCTGGCTCTAATACCAGGCATTTACTCGCTTTGAAATCAGAGGTTTTCAACAATTTTCTTACTTTACTTTCGGTTAGTACTGCCATAGATTCACATCCCTTCGTTAAAGAAAAGGCTGAGACTGGTGTCTCAGCCTACTGTGGTAGCTTACAGTTAAGGACCGAGTGCTCATTTCTTGGAAAATAATATCTTCCGAAACGGACAACTCACTCCCGTTTCTGCTAAGCCGTATTCTCTAACGTGTTCTTATCTATTATTCAATGTTGTATTTTGGCAAGATTGCGTCTACTTCTGTGTGTGGACGTGGAATCACGTGAACGGAGATTAACTCTCCTACTGCTTCTGCTGCTGCAGCTCCTGCGTCTGTTGCTGCTTTGACTGCTCCAACATCACCACGAACCATAACGGTTACTAAACCTCCACCTACGTGCTCTTTACCAATTAATGTTACGTTTGCTGCTTTCACCATTGCGTCTGATGCTTCTACTGCTGCTACCAATCCTTTAGTTTCAATCATTCCTAATGCGTTTGTGCTAGCCATTTTTATTTCCTCCTAATATAGTATGTTTTTTTATTTTTTGTTACCAATTTTGGGTGTTACTTTATTTTTTCCAATACGCGCTCGACTAGTAAATCGATTAGTTGATCTCGACTTAGATCAGCGCTATTAGTTGTTTCATCTATCGCTTCTTCAAATACATCTGTTCCACGGATATCACTTAGTTCACGTACACCCCATGCAATTCTTCTTAAGTTGAAGAGGTTTTGAGGAGCAATGTTATCAGAAGTTGAACTTCCACCAACAGCACCCGATCCCAAAGTCATTGCCGGGAATAAGTTTGTTGTTGCGCCGATTCCACCTAAAGTAGCTGACGTATTCACGAGTAAACGAGAGACCGGCTTTCTAAGGGCGAATTCTTCAATAACAGCTTCATTTGTCGTGTGAATGGCCATCGTGTGGCCAGCTCCCTCTTGCATCAATATTTCAATTGAGAGATCACATGCTTCTTCCCATGTTTCTTTCGTGTAAAAGGCTAAAATCGGGCCTAATTTTTCACGCGAATATGGCGCATGTCTTCCGACTCGAGTTTCTTCTGCAATTAACACTCTTGTATTAGCTGGGATTTTAATTCCCGCTAAGTCTGCAACAGTTTGTGCTGGTTTTCCAACGATTTGTGGATTCATTGTGCCGTTTGGACGTAAGATATAACTCTCAAGTCTTTCTGCATCTTCTTTTGGTAAGAAGTAACCCCCTTGTCGCTTGAATTCAGCCATAACTTTTTCTTTGCTGACTTCTTCTACAATAACCGACTGCTCTGATGCACAAATCGAACCATGGTCAAATGTTTTTGATTCCATAATTTGTCGAACAGCATTTGGTATATCTGCTGATCGTTCGATAAATGCTGGTCCGTTCCCAGGCCCAACCCCAATTGCTGGAGTCCCTGACGAGTAGGCTGCCTTTACCATTGCAGAACCACCTGTTGCTAAAATTAGCTTTGTGTCATCATGTGTCATCAATTCATTTGTCGCTTGCATCGTTACTTGAGTGATGACCGAAATAACGCCAGCTGGCATACCAGCTTCTTGCGCTGCTTCATCAATGATACGTACCGTTTCTACAATCGAATCCAATGCACTTGGGTGAGGTGAAAAAACAATTGCGTTACCTGCCTTAATTGAAATCAGTGCTTTATAAATGACGGTAGAGGTTGGGTTCGTTGAAGGTATCAAACCTGCAATGACACCAACTGGTACGGCGACTTCCATATATTTCGCTTCTTCGCTTCGAGTAATCACACCTACTGTTTTCAAGTCTTTAATTGCATCAAAGACCATTTTTGAAGCAAAGGCGTTTTTGATTACTTTGTCTTGCCACTTACCAATTCCAGTTTCTTTTGCAGCCATTTTGGCTAGCTTCACTCGATTGGTATAGGCCGCTCTTGCGATTGCTTTGACGATTGTATCGATTTCCTCTTGGGATAAAAGTGCCAATTTCTCTTGAGCTTTTTTGGCCTTTTTGATTAGCGTTCGTGTTTCTTGAACTGACAAGAGATCCTTATCTTCTAATTTCACTCATCTTTCACTCCCTCCTGTAATAATGCCTTAATGAGCGTGTCTTTATTTGCATACTTAATTTCTTTTTTCGTGAGTGATTTAATGTCATGCTTATAAGCTAATGATCTTAATTCAACAACTTTCAGTTTCTTTAGTTCATCCAGCTTAGTTTCGATCACTTCTCCTGCTGACTCAATCACCTCAGGCTCTAGCTCTTCCAAGACTTCTGGCTGAATCATTAAGGCAGTCTCAAGAACTGCTTCTGGCTGTTCTGACTTTGCTTCCTTTTCTTCTTTTTCTTTTTTCTGGAAGGTAGCCATTAACATGCGTTCGACTTGTTCATCCATATTTGGAATCACATGGCTTGAAATTAAACAATTTGTATCTTTCACTGCTTCAACACCTGCTTCTACTGCGGCATATACGGCCGCGACATCTCCTAGTAATTGAACGGTTGTTAAACCACCACGAATACGGCGATTTCCAACTAGAACTACATCGGCTGCTTTTAACGCTGCATCTGCTGATAGAACTGAAGCTAACATCCCTCTTACTTCGATTAGTCCCAGTGCTTTATATGCCATTTTTCTCACCACCTATTAATAGCCGGTTGGATTGTCAGCAACAAAATGAACGGCTTTTTCGAAGGCTTCACATGCAGCTTTACATGCTGATTGTGATCCTGTTAGTAAAGCTCCTGCGAAGTTTGTTTCGGATGGCGGTCCATAGAAAGCTGCCATTCTCACATCTGCTGCTTTTAACGCAGCATCCAAAGCGTAGATTGCTTCTAAAGGAGGTGCAATTAGGTAAGCAATTGCTTCGCCCTCTGGTACATTCGCTTCTTTTGAAAGGTGGGATCCGCTACGTGACACAACGTGAGCAAAATACACAATTGAATCATCTTCATTCGCACTATAGAAGCTTGCTCCATTTTCAATGACATCAACCACTGCATCCAGACCACTACGAATTTCTGCTGGACTTGGCCCTGCGATAATACCAATCACTTCACCTGCAAGTTTTGTATTTGCATTTGCTGCACCGCCGTAGAAACTTTTTGCATAGACGACTTGAACATCAGAGGCCTTTGTTGCTTCATCGAGCGCAACATAAGTGACATCATCACAGTCAGATGTAACAATTCCTAAGCTCTTTTGATTAGGACCTAATGATAATTCTTTCGCTAATCCATCATCAACATTTGGAATAATCTTCAAACTTAAAACATTTGAACCCAGACGATCATTTCTCATTCAGAACCCTCCTTTACTTATCTTTTAAGTCTAAACCTGATCTTTTCGTATCGAGCATTTTCTTAATCACGTCTGCGATATAGGCACCAGCTTCAACTGCTGGTGTTCCTTGACTATGGATGTTTGATACGACAGTACGGCGTGCTTCAGCCATACCAACTGTTGGTTTGTAGGCGATATAAGCACTCATTGATTCTGCGGTAACAAGTCCTGGACGTTCTCCGATTAATAAACAAACGACATCTGCGCCTGTGTGTTCACCAATTGGATCCATTGCTGGAACGCGGCAGTGTTTAACGAAGAGAATATCTCCAAAATCAAGATTATGCATTTTCAGACCTTGGCGAATCGCAGGAATAATATCTTTGACGTTAGCCTCGATTGCTGCAGAGCTTAAACCGTCACCAACTGCGATAACGACTTTAGAATTCGGCTTAATCGTATTCTTGATTTTCTTCATTTCGTCGTCGCTGAACTTACGGCCTAAATCCGGACGAGTAATATAGGTATCTTTGTCTTCACATAGTGTTTCTGTTTCCACAAAGTTCATTTCCTTAATGAGCTCTTCTCCTACATATGAGAAAACTGCATCTTGAGCAGCCGCGTGGTCTGCACGGAAACGCAAGCTAGGTTCAGTTGTATAACGTGTACCCGCTCTCCATAAACCTAAGCGCGCTGGAGTAAAGGTTTTCATTTTTCTATACCCTTCTTCGTCTGCCGCATTTGGAACTAAGAATTGCTTTCTTATATCAACTTCTGAAATATCAGGAATAAATCCTTCTTCAATTTCGCTTGCGCCTGTTGGGGAATTGTCTTTTACAGCTACTGTTGCTGCTTTTGCTGCCGGTGACTCTTCTACAATTTCGCTCAAAATTGACTTTATCATTTCCTTTAAGTTTGTTTCATCCATTTTTAATTTCCTCCTTTTCTTTAAGATTGGTTCAAGAATACTGATGCATCGCCAGCTAAATCAGTTAGTTGACCATTTTCACTGAAGCCCATTTTCTCCATCCATTCATCGAATTCTTTAATTGGACGTTGATTCAACAATTGACGGATTGTAGCTGTCTCTTGGAAGCCAGTTGTTTGATAGTTCAACATCACATCGTCTCCGTTAGGAATAGCCATAATGAAGTTCACGCCAGCTACTGCTAATAGAACGGTTAAGTTTTCGGCATCGTTTTGGTCTGCCTTCATATGGTTGGTATAGCAAACGTCACAACCCATTGAAATACCTGACAGTTTGCCCATGAAATGATCTTCAAGACCTGCACGAATAACTTGTTTTGAGTCATATAAATACTCTGGTCCGATAAAGCCAACAACGGTATTGACCATGAATGGATCGTAGTCTTTCGCGAAACCATAACATCTTGCTTCCATTGTTAACTGGTCAATATTGTAGTTCGCATCAGATGATAATTCTGATCCTTGACCTGTTTCGAAGTACATGACGTTTGGCCCAACTGCGGTTCCTGTTTTCAATGCCATATCTTTTGCTTCATGAAGCATCTTCGCAGTTACCCCGAAAGCTTCATTCCCTTTTTGAGTACCAGCGATTGACTGAAACACTAAACCGGTTGGTGCGCCTTGCTCCATTGCTTCCATTTGAGTAGAAACGTGAGCAAGTACAGTATGTTGTGTTGGAATTTCCCATTCATTAATAAAATCATCAAATTTATGTAAAATGCGTTTGACACTTTCTGCAGTGTCATCAACCGGGTTCAAACCGATAACGGCATCCCCTGATCCCATTGATAAACCTTCCATAACGGTTGCCATAACCCCATCGATATTATCCGTTGGGTGGTTTGGTTGTAGACGAGATGAGAAGGTTCCTGGTACACCAATCGTTGTATTAGCAGTTTTTGTGACAATAATTTTTTGTCCACCTTGAATTAAGTCCATGTTCGACATAATTTTTGTTACTGCTGCAACCATTTCAGCTGTCAAACCGTTACTAATACGATGAATATCAAAGTTTGTTGTCTTGGTATCTAAAATCCACTCTCTTAAATCAGTGACCGTCCAATTTTTAATCTTTTCAAAGGTCCGCATATTCACGTTATCAATAATGATTCGTGTGACATCGTCTATTTCATAAGGAACAGCCGGGTTATTAAACAAATCACCTAACGTTAAATTCGAAAGAACGACTTTTGCCGCTACTCTTTCTTCTGAGCTCTCTGCTGCTACGCCAGCTAACTGATCGCCCGATTTTTCTTCGTTCGCTTTCCCCATGACTTCCATTACTGACTTGAATTCATAAGTTCTACCGAACAATTTTGTCTTTAATATCATGCCTATATCCTCCTTTAATTAATTAAATACAAGTGTTTTTACAACAATTGGTAATACAGAACCTTCCGCTATCGGATTACCTAAATCGATATAATCTCCGTTTCGAACATGGATACTATCAACACAAATGAATGGATAGTCCTTAGGTAATTGGGCATACAAACTGTGTCCCAGTGCCTTTGCCATGTCTTCCTTCAGAAGTATGATCAGTGGCTCTCCTTTTTGGATGATTTTATCCAATCCTTTAACAAGTGCTGCAGCTAAGTCTTGGATGTAAGCAAAGCTTGGATTTTGTTGCCCATCAAGCGATAAACCAATTAATTGTTGTTCTTCGCTTGTTTCAAACCACTTTAACTTTGTTTGAATCGTTTCAGGTAACTTCGAAAAGTTATCGGTTGATTCATCTTCTTTGGAAAGTTTTAACACCGGAATATTTTGCAGCGGTAAGATTTCCTTTTTGTACGTAATGGTACTTCCACTAATATCCGTTGTATGAGAACCTGCTCCCACGACTGTTGCTCGAATGGTTTCGACACTAGGGATCGCATGAAGTTCAGTAAACAATTTTGATTTCGCTATTTTCCTACCTAGGAGAAGTCCAATATCGCCGTATCGAAACACATCTCGGTCGCTACCTTCTTCAATGTAATCCGCTACTCCACCAGAGAAAGAAATCACTTTTGTTTTACGACTTGTTTGAAAGTCTTTATTCGTAATGAGTCGTTCGTAATACGGGCTTTTTTCGCTAATTCCCAAACTGTTTTCCAAAACTTGGACAATGATGGTTAGAAGCTTATTCACTTCTGTTACATCAATAGCACGATTTTCATGAAGATTAATTCCTTCTTCTTGAATAATCTGTTTCCATTTAGGAGCGATGTAAGTAATCATCTGTTGGTCGTTGACTTTAATTAAACGCCCACCAATATCGAAACAAGCTGTATCAATAATATCGCCATCATGGAACATCACCATATTGGTTGTTCCACCACCAATATCAAAGTTTGTTGCAGTCGTATGGTTGGCGGAAGAGTAAGAAAAGGTTCCAGCACCTTTTCCGGCAATAATACTCTCCAGATCTGGTCCCGCTGTTGCGACAACGAAATCACCAGCAAAACCGCTAAGTGCTTCCGCAACATTTCTGGCATTTTCTTTTCTTACCGTTTCGCCTGTTATGATGATGGCTCCGGTTTGAATGTCGCTCTTTTGAATGCCTGCTTCTTCATATTGCTGTTCGACGAATTTTTGGATTTTGTTGGAATCGATCAGATTATTCGCCATAATCGGTGTAAATATAATTTCACTTTTAAATATGACATCTTTATCAGTAATCGAAATTCGTGGAATTGTAAAAGCCGATGCCATGTTTTCAATCTGTAGTTCAGACAACACTAATTGAGTGGTTGAAGTCCCAATATCAATTCCCACACTCAGCAATTTTTCAGCCATCGTATCCTCCTTTCGTTCAGACATTGTTGAAAAGTCAGTTATATCTAAAAAAGACGCTTAATAAAAGTACCCGTATTCGGATCCTTTCACTAAGCGTCTTTGCTTATCAGACATAACATCATTGTTATGCTAGTTATTTAATTTTTGAAGGCAATTCTTATCTTGGTACCTTCGTTTTTTGAATCAACAACGATAAAACCATTAAGTTTACTTTCGACAAAACTCGTGACGATTTGTAGGCCTAGATTATGTTTCTCTTTTTCATTAAAATCAAAGCCGCTTCCATTATCACGAATAATTAACTGAATAAAATCTTCTTCTTTAGTCATCGATATCATAATTTCTGGGTCTCGATCGCCCATTTCCTCAAAGGCATGATCATAACAATTCTGAATTAATTCATTTGTAATCAGTGCAATCGTTACGGCCGTATTACTATTTAGCAAAATTGACGCATCGATTGAACTGTTAATTTGGACAGGTGCTTGGTCCTCATAAACTCTTACTAAGTGGTGAATCACCTCATCCAGAACCATCTTTAATTGGACGTCATCCTCTTTTTGCTTTGATAACAGTTCGTGTGTTGCTGCAATCGAAAGAACTCGGTTGACGCTTTCATTTAGGACTTTTTTGGCTTCTGGACTTTCTGCTCTTCGGGCCTGTAACCTTAGTAAGGACACTACCGTCTGAAGGTTGTTCTTCACTCGGTGATGAATTTCTTGAATTGTCACAAGATCTGAAATATAGCGAAATTCTTTTTCTTTTTCTGCGGTAATATCTTTCATAATGACTATAACAATACTCTTTGCAGGCAAATAAATCGTTCTGACTTTAAAGTAATGATTATCAAATTTTATTTCTTTACTTTCAAGAGCTTGAAAGTCCCCAATTTTGCCCTTTTTTTGAATAAAATCGAAGGTGGTCAAGTCTAACGCTAGGTTGTCGTAATGGAGACCATTAATTTCATTGATGTAGCCGAATGCTTTGTAATAAGCATTCGCTGATTGATTATGATACCTTAGGTGACCTAAGCTATCATAAATTAAAATCGCGTCATCAATGTAATTCGTAATCGATTTACCGATTGTCTCCAATTCTTGGACAACTTCGCTGACTTCTTCATAGAACTGATCATGTATGGAAATATTGAATTTTGCTTTAATGTCATCACTTAAATCTTGTTCTAAAATTAATACGCCAATGGTCTTGTCATTAAAATCAATTGGAAAAGACGTTTGCTTAATTAAAATTCCTTCTTGTGATCGGGCCAGCAATTCAGTAGATATTTGAGACGTTTCAAGTGTGCGGAGTGGACCAGGCTCATCTTTACGATAAGCGGTCTTGCCGACGACCTTCTCTAGATAGACTGATGTACCTTGAATAGGATGACGATGAAAGATCACAATCGCTTCTCCTGAAAAAGCATCTCGGACATCAATGAAAATATCATAGTTTTTAAACATGTTACTTTCGTTTACGATCTTGGCTTGTTCGATTAAGTAGTCAATTTCAGATACATTTAGCTTGGTGTATTTCTTACACAAATAAAAAATAGGTTCCGTAATTTGGTTGTCAATCATCCATCATCACCATGACTTCAGCTACTTCACACATAGATACGCGCTTTTGCATACTGATGGTACGCATTTTCTTATATGCTTCTTCTTCGCTGATACCTTCAATAATCATCAATTTTCCTTTTGCTTTTTCGATAATCTTTCGTTCTTCTAATTTTTTCGTCAAGTTCTGCAATTCTTTTTCTAGTTTTTTTACTTCATGACCTTTAGAAAGAGCCAGTTCAACTGTTGGTAATAAAGCTTGTTCGTTTAATGGCTTTATCAGATAACCAAGCGCACCAAAATTTTTGGCTTTAGATACGTACTGTTG
>CAZLGI010000009.1:15947-16659 GCA_964558995.1 uncultured Carnobacteriaceae bacterium
GCTACAATTTTCTTAGCAGCCGTCAGTCCATCTAGCAGTGGCATTTTAATATCCATAATTACTAAATCTGGTTTCAAATCATCACAGATGCGAATGGCTTCAAAACCATCTGATGCTTCGCCGACAATATCGTACCCTGCTGATAGGAGCATCTCTTTAACATCTAAACGAATGATTGGTTCATCATCAACAATAACAATTCTTGCACTCACTGTAACACCTCATTGTATTAACTAATCGTAAGTTGTACACGATTAAAGTTCAATTTATGTTCCATCGTGTCTAAAACTTCCTCCAACGCAATTTTTACTGATGACACATCTCCAGTAATAACCACCGAACCTGAAAAACGGTCTACAAAACCAATATCCACATCGGCTGCTTTTGTTGCAATATCTACAGCGATGATAGAGGCTTCACTTGGAGTAATTGTCATGATTCCAATAGCATTCTTCGCGGTATTTACCACTCCGAGTTTACCATAAATTTCGATGTCCGGCTTCGCTATAACGTGAGCAACAGTGATTTGTTTCCCCGGCACATATTCTTGAATCATACGTTCATTACTCACCGAGTACTCCTCCTTACTTAAAACGCATCTACTAATAATGATATCAAATCATCAACTGTTGGAATGATAGGATTCGTTTCTGTACAACGGTCTTTCAAGGCATCTTTGGCGATCGCTTTTTTATGTTCTTCAAAAACGGCT
>CAZLGI010000009.1:16669-20274 GCA_964558995.1 uncultured Carnobacteriaceae bacterium
CACTTCGAAAGACTTGTCGGCATTTTCAATCGGTTTTCTAAGGTTTTAATCGCATTGGACAAACTGCGTACTGCCATTTGAGGACTTCCTGAGCTTAAGCCCAGACCTTTGGCGATTTTCATATAACGTTTTACAGTTTCACTGTCTTTAGCATTGTAGCGAATGACATGTGGCAAGAGAATCCCATTCAAACGTCCATGTGCAATGTGGAAGCGTGCTCCAGCTGCGTGCGCGAGACTGTGATTAATTCCAAGCGATGTCTGGTTAAAGGCTAGTCCTGCCAAGGTTGATGCAATATGCATTTTCTCGCGCGCTTCGACATCTTGACCATTTTTATAGGCGCGTTCTAAATATTCAAACACGTAGAAAATCGCCTTCTCTGCCAGAGCATCTGAAATTTCATTTGCTCTTGTTGAAACAATTGCTTCAATCGCATGAGTTAACACGTCAATTCCTGTATCAGCTGTTTGAGCTGGTGGCAGGCTCATGACCAAATTGACATCCAAAATGGCTTCGTCTGGCAAAATAGCATCCGTTACTAGGGCATACTTCAATTCCTTTTCTGCGTCGGTAATAATTGAGAAGTTTGTCACTTCGGATCCCGTTCCACTTGTCGTTGGAATAACAATAAATGGAATATCGGTTAACATGTCGCTCTTTTGTCCGAAGTAGAGCATGGCTTTAGCTGCATCAATCGCAGAGCCACCGCCTAACGCTAGGAGAATAGTTGGTTTATACCCTTTGTTTTCTTCTAACCCTAAAACAATATTATCAATGGGTGGATCAGGTACGACCTTCGAAAACACCTTTGTTTCCACAGTTGGCGAGAAATAGCTTAAAACTTTTTCCAGGATTTCTGATGTTGCTATAAAATTATCCGTAATGATTAATACGCGTTCATTTTCAAATTCGGCCAAATGCTCCAAACTATTTTCTCCAATGTATAAGGTTGTACCAAATCTAAGTTTCTGCATTTTTATCCTCCTTTCAGAAAAAAGGCCGTAAGTAACTAAAGTATCTCCAAGAATACCTTACTACTTACGGCCTCATCGCTCGTATTTTGATTGCACGTCGTTGTGCATTAACTATCTCTTAATTTACTATGTTGACGCAGAATTGTCAACACCCTATTTAAATCGGTTACATTTTTTAGTCTTTTAAATCTGCTTTCGTAATCTCGGTATGGAAGACTCGTCCACTTCTTTCGTACAGAACATCTGTCACATTTGCTTCGGCATTAATCACTCTTGCGATCGCAAAGAAATAATCAGACAAGCGATTTAGAAATTTCAAAACATCATGATTCATGTCATTCGTCCATTGGAAAGTGACGATTTCTCTTTCTGCTCGTCGGGCTACTGTTCTAGCAAAATGGAGCTTACTTGCTAGCTGAGTCCCGCCAGGTAAGATAAAAGATTCAACAGTTGGTGGAATTCCTGCGTACTCATCAATCCGACTTTCCAACCAAAGTGTTTCTTTTTTTGAAATCCGATAAGGTTTTTTTCCATGTGGAGTGGCTAAGTCATTGCCACAATCAAATAAATATTGTTGGATCAGCATGAGCTCTTCTTTCAAAGCTGGTTTTGTCTCTGGTAAGCTAACAGCCATTCCGATAATACTATTCAGCTCATCAACCGTTCCATAGGCATTGACGCGGTCTGCATCTTTTGCTAATTGTGCACCACCTACAATTCTGGTATAACCTTTGTCACCGGTTCGCGTATAAATTTGCATTAAGTTTCCTCCTCATTCAAATAGTCTCTCAATTCTTGCATACCTTCGTTAGTCACTGCAGAAACTTTAAATATTCGTTCAACACCTGCCAGCTGCAGACGTTCTTCTGCTTCTAGTATTTTTTCTTCATCATGACATAAATCAATTTGCGTAATAATACCGATACAAGGTCGCATCATATTTTGAGCAAAATGCGGTGAATAAATTTGCTCTTGCTCCATGACGTTAGAAATCAAGCCGACAACATCCGCTTCTGCCGCCATCATTTGGAGTGCATTGTAATATCTTCGATGCTGAATAAATTCACCCGGCGTATCGATCATTTGTGGATAAAACTCAACTGCTTGGGTTTTGTTATAAGCTAATTCTTCTCCGATGATTCGTTGGCAAAGGGTGGTTTTCCCGCTACCAATCGAGCCAATAAACATTATTTTTTTCACAGGCAGTCTCCAGTACTAAGTTTTCGTTATTTTGGGCACACTAAAACCCATCACCTTTTCAAGATATGATGTTGCTTCTACAATCGCTTCTTCAACAGCAGCGACATCTCCTAAAATAAAAACCGAACCGCTAAAACGGTCAACAAAGCCAATTTTTACTGGTCCTGCTTTTTTTGCAATATCAACGGCGATGATTGCAACTTCACTCGGCGTAATCGTCATAATCCCAATCGCTTGATAATAGTCATTTTGCAGACCAAGTTTATCAAAAATCCGTTTATCGGGGTTAGCAATTAAATGCGCCAGCGTGACTTGTTTACCTGGAACGGATTCAAATATCTTTCTTTCTAATATCGTCATTTTTGCCCCTCATTTCTCTATGAAAGCGCAACACACAAATATATAGTATTTCTATTCCTCGAAAATGTCAAGAATGCAAAAAAGGAAAGATGACTGCTCAATCCCTCCTTTCTGTCTTTAATATTTTATTTTTGCCTTAATAATAGGGGTTAATATAGGCTCTAGAATAAAGAAAAAGCCAGCATTCCCAAAAGCATGCGCAAGGTCAAATGGCAGCCCCATCATGTAGTACACCCAGAAATTTGTCATGCCAAACATCTTGGACGAGAATATTGAAATAATAAAACCAAAGATCATACCAACGAGAAAGGCGTAGATTGAAAAAAATATTTTTGCTCTTTTTTTCAAATAAATGGGCCGTAGAAAATAGCCCGTAAAGGCAATGATAATAAAATACGTCACCACTTGCGCGAAGAACCATGGACCCATTCCTAGAACCATATTCGATAAAACAAGTGACGTTGTAGCAACGATTAAGCCATCTACCAAGCCTAGGTTTAAGGTGATTAAAAGAAGAATAGCTGTCATCGGTTGGACATTGGGAAGAAATTGAAAGACGATTCTTCCGATATAGCAAAGTGCCGTTAGAATTGATAAAAGTGCAAGTCTTTTTACAGTAAAACTGTTTACTTTGCTTCTTAATCCGCCTCTAGTTTCCATTCTACAACGTCTCCCTCTTCGAGTTCCGTGTCGTTTGCACCAGCAGGAGCCATCTCGCCGTTTACATCAAATAACCAGTAGCGTCCAGCATCAGCATCTTGTTCGTGTCCGTTAATGGAATCGATAAAGGTATTGGTTTCTTCAATTTCAAAGGCATCTTTCATCACGTCTAGTAAAATTGAACCAGCTTCAACTTCTAACTCCTTTGTCCCATCTTCGATTAACTCACCATCGACCGTGACACTAATCGTCACGCTAACTGCATCTTCAACAACTGATGAAATCTCATTACTTATGTCTACCTCAGTATCCGATTCCGGTCCCATACATCCTGTTAAGATAAAGCCAGTTGCTAATAACGCTAATAATTTTTTCATAGCTTTCCCTCCTAATTTTTCTATAAAAATTAGG
>CAZLGI010000010.1:0-9179 GCA_964558995.1 uncultured Carnobacteriaceae bacterium
AACCAATCGTATTTATTTTCCCAGAGTAATAATAAAGCTAGGACTAAGATAATAATGATTGTCGAAATAATAATTTGTAATGGAATTATAAATGAGAATTCTTCACCAAGAACATAGATCGCACTAATTGTTTGTAAAACGATTAAGCCACATGCAAACCAGAGCGGTAAAGCTTTCATCTTTTGCAAAGCTCGAAAGCCATTTAAGATGAAAAAGAAAGAAACAACAAATGAGAATCGGTAAGGATACCAAATCGGATACTGCATCCCATGCCAAATTTTATTCAAAATATTAATGTTCATGGATAAAAAAAGGAAAACCGTTATTAGAAAAGCTAAAATTCGTTCTTTTTTAGGGAAATCTTTTTTGAAAAAGTAAAAGATAAAACTAATGATGGCAATTGTTCCAACGAATATATTTGGATGGCCGGTGGGCATTTGATCAAAATCAAAAGCACCAATATAAAATTTTGATAACACTTCTTGGAAAGGATATTTCAAACTCCAATCAATCGTTTCGGTCATATAGCTTGCTTTACTTCCTAATAGTGAGAAGAAATTAGGTAATAAAGAAAACGCTGCTAAGCCAGCGCCAAGGATTGAATACCAGGCAAATCGGATTGACTTTTTAATAAGATAGCTAATTTTCTTAGGCCAAGTTAAGTCATTTGTATCGGTTTGTTTCGCTAGTGAAAATAAGAAATATAAAATTAAGAATAGGCAAATCATATAAGCAATATAATAGTTCGCAAATAATGTGATTCCCAGCATCAAGCTATAAAAGACGCCATTCTCGCCGTCAACAATTTTTTCTAAACCTAAGATAATAAGCGGTAAGAAGACCATTCCATCCAGCCACATCACGTTTAACTGATTGACGATGATATAACCCATCAAGGCATAGGAGAGGGCGAAGATTGGCACGAGCATAGTTTCGCCTTTGAATTTTTTTATTAATAAGTAGGCAAAGGATAAACCAGAACTCGCGATTTTTAATAAGATTAAAAGTGTAACACCCACGGGTAAGAATCGTGTTGGCGTAAAAAGTAATAATAAATTAAACGGACTATTTAGATAATAGGACCACAGACCGACCATATCGCCGCCGATTCCTTTCGCAAAGGAATAAAAGAGGGCAGATGGTTCGTGAAATAGGGTATGTCTGAAGTAACTAAAGAAATCAACATACTGCTGCCCCAAATCGATCGTTAGCAACGTATTATTTCCAAAAGGATAAACCCCCATCATTGCATAAATAATGCCCATAATAATTAATGGCAGTAAGAAGGATAGAGACAATAACTGCTTCTTAGATTTTATTTTAGTTGTTATATCAAACATAAACGAACTTCCTCCATTTCCCCCAACGTTGGCACATATATATAAAAATACCATAAGACAGATTGGAATGCATTGTTTTCTTAGTGTATAAGTACTATAATTAATTATTGAAAAAAACTACAGGAGTGTGTACCTTGGCAAAACAAAAAAGAGAAACACGTAAAAAGTCACACATACCTTTCCGCTTAAATTTGTTATTTTTTATAGTATTTATTCTTTTCTCATCGATTATTATCCGTTTAGGTTATTTACAAATTGTTCGGGGGGAAGAATTTGAGGCCATTGTCCGTCGAACTGAAACAACAACCATTAGCCAATCAGTTCCTCGTGGAATGATTTACGATCGTAATGGTGATGTTTTGGTAGGAAACGAAGCACAACATGCCATTACATTTACGAGAGGAACAAACGATACAGCGAGAAGTATGGCTGAAACGGCGATTGAACTAACCAACATGATTGTTGTGGATGCAGAAAACTTAACAGAAAGAGATTCAAAGGATTTCTGGGCAGCGTTGAATCGTGAAGAACTGTTAGAACGGTTAACAGATAAAGAAAAACAAGCTGACGGTTCAGAAATTTATGAAATTGAATTGTCCAAAATAACTGCTGCAGACATTAACTTCAATGAAAAGGAAAAACAAGCAGCCGCAATATTCAAGCAAATGAATGGTGCAACGGCACTAACGACTATAAACATCAAAAATGTTGATGTCACAGAAAAAGAATTAGCTGTTGTCAGTGAAAATGTTAGTTCTTTGCCAGGCGTCGATGTTGCAAAAGATTGGACACGTGTATATCCTCATGGCGAGCTCTTACGTACGATTATGGGACAAGTAACCTCAGAAAAAACGGGCATTCCGAGTACTATGCTAGATGCGTATTTAGCAAGAGGCTACTCACGTAATGACCGAGTTGGAAATGCCTATTTAGAACAACAATACGAAACCGTTCTAAGTGGATCGAAAGCTCAACGCGAGATTATTACAAATCAAGAAGGCGAAACAGTTACCACGACGGAAACATATAGTGGCAAACAAGGTGATAATTTAGTTTTAACGATTGATATTGATTTTCAAAAAGAAATCGAGGATATCGCAACGAATTTCTTGTCGAACCGAGTTGACCCATGGAATGACCGCGTTTATATGGTTGCCTTAGATCCGAACAACGGAGAAGTTCTAGGTATGACTGGTAAAAAGTGGGATCCAGAAACGGGTGAAATAACCGATAACGTTCATGGCGTCTTAAATGAAAACTACATTATGGGTTCAAGTATTAAGGGTGCAACCGTATTGGCTGGCTATATGGATGGCGTAATTACACTAGATAATAATATTTTAGTTGATGAGCCAATGAAATTTGCAGAGTCTAATGAAAAATCATCGGTTTTTAACAGAACTGGTAAAGTTGCAGTAAACGATATGAAAGCTCTTGAAGTATCATCAAACATCTATATGGTGAAAATCGCTTTAATGATGGCAGGTATTTATGAATATGAGCGTGATGCGAAATTAGACATGAATATCGATCAAACGATGGGCAAACTCCGTTCATACTTGGCTCAATTTGGTCTAGGTGTTAGAACAGGAATCGACCTTCCATTTGAATCAAGTGGGATTATAGGTGAAGCTGTTATCCCAGGTTTAGTTCTTGACGGATCATTCGGACAGTTTGATAACTATACAACCATGCAATTGGCACAATATGCTGCAACAATCGCGAATGGTGGTACACGTTATGCACCTCGTTTAGTAAAAGAAATTCGAGGAACTGATAAACAAGGTAATCTTGGTGCGATTGAAAAAATCATGCAACCAAAAATTATGAACCAAGTTGATGTTTTTCCTGAAGCAATGGATCGCGTGCAACAAGGCTTCTGGCAAGTAGTGAATAGCCCGACTGCTTATGCAAATCAGTTTTACAAAGATTATCCAATTCAAGTTGCTGGGAAAACCGGAACAGGGGAATCGATTTATCAAGGTGCAATTGAGTCCTTACAATTTGAAGAAGGAAATAACGTGACCTTCGTTGCCTATGCGCCATACGATGACCCAGAAATTGCCGTTGCTGTCGTGGTTCCTTACATCTCTAACGATGACAACCATGCAGCACCACTTGCAAGAGAGATTTTCAATGCTTATTTCAATCTTGACGAAGACGAACTTGATAAAGAATAACAATTAACCATCCTGAAATAACATCAGGATGGTTAGGTAATTTGTGATAAAGTAGTTGAATAAAAAAGATTTCCCTTTTTATTCAAGAGGAAAATGTGTATAATAGATTTTGTTGTTATTAAAAGCTGGATAATCAGCGCATATAATGATACAATGCTACTTGCAAGAAGATCAAATAGTCTTCGATTTATTTATGTTTGGAGGTATAAGTGATGAGACTAAACATTACATTAGAATGTACAGAATGTAAAGAGCGCAACTATCTTTCAAAGAAAAACAGACGTAATAATCCAGATCGTTTGGAACTTAAAAAATTCTGCCCACGTGAAAGAAAAGTAACGCTTCACCGTGAAGTAAAATAACAACAGGTCTCCTGTTGTTTTTTTTATAGGCTAGGGTACGATAAGTTTCCTTTGCTAATTATTTGTCTAGCGGAGCAAGCCCTGACTGACCATATTAAATAGGATTTCTATTTAGTATGGTGGTCAAATCGGGCTTGCTCTTTTTTCTCATTTTAGAAAGGGGTTACGATTTTGAAAAAAGAAGATATTCGCCGTGAAATATTGAAGCAACTGGCACAATTACCTAAAGAAACGCGTCGTCAATATAATGAAGCATTAGTAAAAAAAGTTATTATCAGTGATGTTTGGAAAGAAGCTAATAGGATTGCGGTGACTTTATCTCGCTCACCTGAATTAGAAACTGAGTTAATGATTCAGGCCGCATGGGATGCTGGGAAAAAAGTTGCCATTCCATATAGTGGTCCGAATAGAAAGTTGTCTTTTTATGATTACCATGCAGAAACGGAGTTGGAAACAAGTTCATTTGGGTTATTAGAACCAAAAGACCGTACCCAACCAATTGATAAAGATGATCTGGATTTAATTGTCGTCCCGGGTCTAGCATACTCAGAACAAGGGTATCGAGTTGGCTTCGGTGGTGGCTACTATGATCGTTTCTTAGCCGATTATAAGGGCAATACGATTGCTTTGCTTTATCCGTTTCAACTAAAACCATCTTTGGCAGCAGTAGTAGAAAGTTTTGACATCCCAATACAAAAATTGTTCATTGCTGACAAATAACTTATAATGGAAAAAAGAGTTTATAAGGAGATGACTTATGAAAAATTTTAGATATCGACGTCATTTTACGAAGCAACGAACTTATGCAACATTGGTATTTCTTGCAATACAAGTTGGAATCTACCTATTAATGACTTTTTCGGGTGGTAGTACGAATGTCATCAATTTAATTTTTTACGGAGCAAAATTTAACCCAGCTATTTTAGCTGGACAATACTGGCGGTTTATCACACCTATTTTCATACACATAGGGTTTACGCATATTCTACTTAATAGTATCACGCTTTACTATTTAGGTTCACAGCTTGAACTATTATATGGTAGCTGGCGTTTTATTTTGATTTATTTATTCGGTGGTTTGATGGGCAATATTATGAGTTTTGCTTTTTCTGATGCAATTTCGGCCGGCGCAAGTACGTCTTTATTTGGTTTATTCGCTGCAACAATTGTTTTAGGACGTCTGTATCCTCACAACTATGCCCTTAAGAGTATGGCACAGAGTTTTACCATTTTAATTATCTTAAACTTTATTGTTGGTTTAACTTCACCAGGAATTGACAACTGGGGACACTTTGGTGGAGCAGTTGGGGGTGCTCTCGCTGCGGTCTTTGTACCTGTTCCAAGGCTTGCTAGCGTATCCAGGAGCAGTCGAGCGAAGGCGATGATTGCGTTCATTGTTGTCGCAGGGTTACTAGTCATGTTTGGTTTCTGGAGTCGGGGTAGGTTGTAATAACAGTTACCTAGGGGGAAGATGGATGTCAAAAAAGGTTTTAGGAATCGATTTAGGTGGTACGTCAGCTAAAATGGCAATCATAACAACAGAAGGTCAAATCGAAGGGCAGTGGCGTATTTCTACGGATACGTCTAATAACGGAGAAAATATTATTAAAGACATCATTGCATCAATTAAAGAGAATTTTAAAAAGCATCAAATCAAGCAAGATGATTTATTAGCGATCGGCATGGGAGCTCCCGGCGTAGTTGATTTTCAAGAAGGAACCGTAACTGGAGCATTCAACTTAAATTGGAAGCACACAGAAGAGGTCAAGAAACAAATCACTGAAGCTTTTGATTTACCTTTTTTCATTGATAATGACGCGAATGTTGCGGCATTAGGTGAGAAGTGGTTAGGCGCAGGAAATGATGATGATAACGTTGTGTTCCTAACTTTAGGAACCGGAGTCGGTGGCGGCATTATTGCGAATGGAAAATTAATTCATGGTGTTGCCGGATCTGGTGGAGAAGTTGGCCATATTACGGTCGAACCAGATGGCTTTCAATGTACTTGTGGTAAAAAAGGCTGTCTAGAAACCGTCGCAAGTGCAACTGGAATCGCTAATTTGATTGTTCATTTTGCAAAAAAAGAAACAGCTCCATCAAGGATGAAAACAATGCTTGAAGAGGGTAAAGAAGTTTCAGCTGAACGTGTCTTTGATTTAGCAAAAGAAGGAGACGTGTTTGCTGTTAAAATCGTGGATGAATTTGCTTATTATTTAGGTTTAGCTTGTAGTCACTTAGGTAATATCTTAAATCCTAAATATATTGTTATTGGTGGCGGTATTTCAAACACAGGAGAATTTTTATTAGAAAAAGTTAGACAGAATTTTGTTCGATTTAGCTTTCCGAATGTAAAGGAAACAACGACTATTAAAGTTGCAGAATTAGGTAGTGATGCTGGTGTGCTAGGCGCAGTTTATCTGGCATTAATAGATAGTCAGCAGTAAGTGTCGGGTGGCTTTCTAATAAACTATAGCAATTAGATGAAATATTTTGTAATATATAAGAGTACGTATTACAGAAGGGATGGGAAATACTCATTATGAATGGTTTAGATATTTTTAGTCTTGTCCTATGGGCAGGAGTAATTGGTTATGGGCTTTATTGGTTATACCGTTTTATTGAACGAAAAAGAGCAAGTAAGGTATTAACATCAGATGAATTCCGTAAAGATATGCGAAGAGCACAAATTATTGATGTGCGCGAAAAGCCTGAATTTTTAGCTGGACATGTGCTTGGAGCACGAAATATTCCTTATAGTCAATTTAAGGAACGTGCTGCAGAGATTCGTAAAGATCAACCAGTTTATCTCTATGATCAACGTGTGGCATTTGCTGGAAGAGCAGCGGCTGTTTTGAAGAAAGCAGGTCATGAGAATATTTATATTCTTAAAGGCGGCTATGATAATTGGGATGGAAAAATTAAAAAAGGTAATTAAGATTTGAATATGATGTGTCGCTGAAAGTTGTTGAACTTTTATGGGCATATCATATTTTTTTGCTCACTAGTTGGGCTTCTAAAATACAAACAAAAATCCCCTAGTTACTAGAAAAATCTAGCGACTAGGGGATTTTGCTTTGTTTTAGTTTCGACTGTTTACTATAAATTTACAATTAGTGAATAGATAGCTGAAATAACAACACTACCTACCATTGCAAATAGCATAACCCATATAAAAACTTTTGCCCATTTTTGGAATTTAGTTGATGTTGATGCGGTATTTGTTTTCTTAGACAATCTGTTCCCACCTTTTTTTGGAATTCTTGTATAGTTTACAATAAATTTACGTTAATGTAAACTTTATCTGAAAAAGTATCCTTTTCATTTAGATGGTTTTTTGATAGACTTATGCTTATAATAAGATGTGTATATCATGAAGGGAGTATGAAAAATGTCTAAACAGCAAATTGGTGTTGTAGGAATGGCAGTAATGGGTAAAAACTTAGCTTTGAATATTGAAAGCAGAGGATACTCAGTTTCAATCTATAATCGTACGGGTTCAAAAACAGAGGGTGTTATTGAAGAAAACCCAGATAAAAAATTAGTACCAACCTATTCTATTGAGGAGTTTGTTGAGTCACTTGAAAAACCACGTAAGATTTTATTAATGGTAAAAGCTGGCGTTCCAACAGATCAAACCATTCAATCTCTATTACCACATTTAGATGAAGGTGATATTTTAATTGACGGTGGTAATACGTTCTATCAAGAAACAATCCGTCGTAATAAAGAATTAGAAAACTCAGGTATCAACTTTATCGGAACAGGTGTCTCTGGTGGAGAAGAGGGCGCGCTAAAAGGGCCGTCAATCATGCCAGGTGGACAAAGAGAAGCTTATGAACTTGTTGCGCCAATCTTGAAAGAAATCGCAGCTAAGGCTGAAGATGGCGAACCGTGTGTGACTTACATTGGTCCAGACGGCGCAGGACATTACGTTAAGATGGTTCATAACGGAATCGAGTATGGAGACATGCAATTAATCGCAGAGTCATATGACTTGATGCGTAACTTCTTGAAGATGAGCGTTGAAGAAATCGCTGGCGTTTTCAAAGAGTGGAATGCTGGCGAGTTAGACAGCTTCTTAATTGATATTACAGCTGACATTTTGACAAAATACGATCCAGCAACAGGTAAGCCAATGGTTGACATTATTTTAGACCGCGCAGGAAATAAAGGAACAGGGAAGTGGACATCGCAAAGTGCGCTTGACTTAGGTGTTCCACTACCATTAATTACTGAATCTGTTTTTGCTCGTTTCATCTCTGCTTTGAAATATGAGCGTGTAGCAGCAAGTAAAGTTCTACCAGGCGTTGAAGGACCTCTACCTGAAGTTGACAAAAAAGAATTCTTAGAAAATATTCGTCAAGCTCTATACTTCAGTAAAATCATGAGCTACTCACAAGGGTATTCTCAAATGCGTTTTGTAAGTGAAGAAAACAACTGGGATCTACAGTATGGTGAAATTGCTAAGATTTGGCGTGAGGGATGTATCATTCGTGCTCGCTTCTTGCAAAACATTACCGATGCTTACGAAAAAGAGCCTAACTTAACGAACTTACTAATGGACGATTACTTTACTGATATTACTAAGAAATACAATCAGTCTGCTCGTAAACTTGTTTCAACAGCAGTATTAGCGGGTGTACCAGTTCCGACGTTCTCTTCTGCAGTTGCTTACTTTGATTCTTACCGCGCTGAAACACTACCAGCCAACATCATCCAAGCACAAAGAGACTACTTCGGTGCACATACTTACGAACGTACTGATCGAGATGGAAGCTACCACTTCGAATGGGCTGACGAAGTAGAAGTACCACAAGAATAATTAAAAATTGTCATCAGCAGCAGATGGTAAATGCCATCTGCTGTTATTTGATTGGATAAATGACATTCTAGATGCGCTTTTAGTGAAAAATATGTTAGAATGTAAGTAGAATCTAATTATAAATATACTTAGAAAGTGAAAAACAGGGGAGAACACTATGGAGAATAATGAAAAACAGCGGATTTTAATCATAGAAGATGAAAAGAACTTGGCTCGTTTTATTGAATTAGAGCTAAAACATGAAGGCTTCGAGACTGAAATCATGTATAACGGAAGAACTGGTTTGGATGCAGCCTTAACACAAGAATGGGATTTAATCCTATTAGACTTAATGTTGCCAGAATTAAATGGTATTGAAGTTTGTCGTCGTTTACGTCCTTCAAAGAACACACCTATTATTATTATGACTGCACGTGATTCGGTTATTGACCGTGTATCAGGTTTTGATCATGGAGCGGATGACTACATCACAAAA
>CAZLGI010000010.1:9189-20274 GCA_964558995.1 uncultured Carnobacteriaceae bacterium
CGTATTCGTGCTCTATTACGTCGTGTTGAAATTGAAGAAGAGCAACGCAAAGTGAAACAAACGACTGTTACTTATCGTGATTTAGTCATTGAAAAAGAAAACCGTGTTGTCAGACGCGAAAATGATCAAATTGAATTGACTAAGCGTGAGTATGAATTATTACTTATTCTAATGGAAAACGTCAATGTGGTTCTATCTCGTGACGTCCTATTAAACAAGGTTTGGGGTTATAAATCAGAAGTTGAAACGAACGTCGTGGATGTATATATTCGTTACTTAAGAAACAAAATTGATGTTGAAGGCCGAGAAAGTTATATCCAAACCGTTCGCGGAACTGGTTATGTCATGCGTACTAAAACATCCTAATAGGGGAACATTATGGCAAATAAAAGACGAGGAGGTCCTGTTTCCATTCGATGGAAATGGGGCTTACGCTTAACACTTGGTTTTTTACTGTTTTTCTACATTTTTTCATTCTTTATCCTAAACAGTGCACAAAATCATATTTACAATCAAAGAAAAACGAATGCCGATAGATTAGTCCAAGATGTTTCAGAAACATTTGCTCAACTGCAAACGAGGCTAACCGAGCAGAATGTTGAGAGCTTAATGGATAAAATAACCGTTTCGACGACAACAAAAGGAATTGTGAGAATTAATAACATTCCTCTGCTAGATCAGCTAACTGCAGAAGGGACTAACGTGCGAATTTTTGATATTGATGCCAATTTACTCTATGAGTCCCGTGCTAGTAATACGGAATTTCGCCGAACGTCTGGTTATTATTTTGATGAGGCATCAATTAACAACCGTGATGCATTTATTGGTGGCGACACAATTGTAAGAGAAAGTGACGGTAGATTGATGGGCTACGTACAAGTCGTTTTTCGTTTAACTGACTATCATCAATTGGTCACCGATATGAACCAAACATTTTTCTTAGTTATTCTTGCGGGCACTATTGTGTCGATTTTACTAGGCTATGGATTTGCACTGATTTTCTTTAGACCGATTAAACAAATGGCTGACACGATGAATGAAATTGATCAAGATACTTTGTCAACCACGCGAATTCATATTAAAGGTCATGAGAAAAAAGATGAATTGAGTGATATCTCTATTCAAATTAATAATCTTTTAGACAAAATGGGCAAATATGTGACGCAGCAGAAGCAATTTGTGGAAGATGTTTCCCATGAATTAAGAACACCTACCGCAATTGTTGAAGGTCATTTGAAATTGCTTAATCGTTGGGGGAAAGATGACCCACAAGTTCTTGATGAGTCTTTGCAAGCTTCCTTAAATGAAATTACTAGAATGAAGACGCTAGTTCAAGAAATGCTAGATTTATCACGTGCTGAACAAGTCCAAATCTACTATCCAAATGAGGTCACTCCAGCAGTTACTGTAGTGACGCAAACTTACCACAATTTCAAGGTTGTTTATCCTGAATTTTTATTTCACTTAGATAACGATATCGTTGGCGAACGTTCAATTAGAATTCATCGCAATCACCTCGAACAAATTTTGGTTATTTTGATGGACAATGCGGTGAAGTATTCGACAGAACGAAAAGAAATCCATGTATCGATTTCTGAAACCCTCTCTCGTGTACAAATCGCTGTTCAAGACTTTGGAGAAGGAATGTCGCAAAGTGATCAGCAAAAGATCTTTAATCGATTCTATCGAATTGACAAAGCACGCTCTCGCGAAAAAGGCGGGCACGGGCTAGGACTATCTATTGCCAAGGAGCTATTAGAAGGTTACAAAGGAGATATTTCAGTCGAAAGTGTCCTAGGTCACGGCACAATCTTCCGCATCCAACTCCCAATTCAAGCAGAACTATCACTCGATGAAGATGGCGTCCTAATTGATGATAATGAAATTGAGTAAGATTAGTAAATAAAACCTCTACCATCGGTAGAGGTTTTATTTATTTTTATTTAATATATAAAGACGTAGAAAATAATCAAACACCACAAAGACCGAGGGCAAACGATTCGAAGTTCTTTTATTTTATGGAATCCACACAAACAAAAAAACAGACCGAAGTCTGTTTTTTCTTTAAACCTTATTTTTGATCTCTTTGTTGTTTCCCGGCGTTACGTCCTTTAGCTTTTTTAGCATATTGTTGAGACGTAGAAAGAGACTTCTCTCTCGGCGCCACAGGTTTAGCTTTTTTGATCGGTTTTTTAATTGGATTTTTTCTTAATTCTTCTTGAACTTCTGCTTTTACTCTAGGTTTAATTAATCTGTTTTGAATCAACGTTTGTCCAACCGCGAAGATTCCACCGACTAACCAGTAAAGGGCCAAACCTGCTGGAGATGACCATGAGAAGAATAGAATCATAATTGGACTCATATACATCATCGACTTCATTTGTCCTCTAGTTTCTTCCGGCATACCCATCATGGACACATAACCTTGAATTAAATATGAAACACCAGCTAAAATCGCTAATAATGCACTTGGGTCACCTAGGCTAATTCCTAAGAATGTACTTTCGTTAATTTGAGGAGTCAAACTAACAGCTTGGAACATAGCAGTAAAGACTGGCATTTGAACTAATATAGGTAAACAGCCGATGCCACCAGTCATACTAATGTTGTTCTCTTTATAGAGTTCCATCATTTCTTGAGAAATTTGTTGTTTCTCATCTGGAGACGAAGCTTCTTTTTGTCTTACTTTAATATCATCTAATTCTGGTTTAATATAACTCATTTTCTCTTGTTGAACCATTGATTTCTTAATTTGTGAGAAGTTCAATGGCATAATGATAATACGTACAACGATTGTGATAAGAATAATCGCTAAACCGTAATTACCACCAAAAAATTCTGCTAACCAAACAATTAAATTACCAGTTGGTACAACTAAATTTTCGTAAATAAAGCCAGAGGGATTTCCACTAGCATCTCTTTGCATACACCCTGATAGGAATAACAAAAGAGCCAGCATTTCTGCTGAAAACAACAATTTTTTTCTTAATTTCATGTCAACATTCCTTTACTCAAAATTCATTCATTCTTAACTATACAGGAGTACATCTGTTAATTCAATTGGTTATTTCGAAGCTTAAGAAATTTTCAAGACTAACGTCTTCATCAATGGTAATGTTTTTTACTTTTGCAAAAGGAGTAGGTTTTTTTTCAAGCTTCTTAATAAATTGATCTAACTGTTCGCAAGAACCGATTGCTTCTATTGCAACAGTTCCATCGGCTTTATTTCTAACCGATCCTTTAATTCCAATCGAATCAGCCAGTTGTTTTGTTGAATAACGAAAACCGACACCTTGAACGTAGCCTTGAACTATTATTTTGACTTCCTTCATGATTATTCTCCCTTCAAAGCAAACTATTTCCCTTCCCAATCTCATTCTGATATATTTTTAGTGTACGCATTGCGTAGCAGCTAGTCAATTATAAGATGAGATGAAAGAAGGAATAATATGTATCAGGTATTTCAAACTAAGGGAGAATATGAGCCCTGGTGGTTTTTTGATGATTGGCAGAATTTTATAATCGAACAACATAGCTTTGTTGATTTTAAGGATGCACTGTCCGTCTATGATGAACTCGAAATTAAACTGACAAAACAGTTCCCATCCTATCAAACAAAACAACCTTATCTTGCTGCTTTTTGGGATAGTGAAGAACGAATTTATTGCGAGTCTTGTTCTGATTACATTCAAATTTACCACGGTGTCATGTTATTAAGAAATGGACAAATTGTAAATATCCAATCATAATTAAAGTACCAAAAAGGTTTCTTTCTACTAAAAGGGACCTTTTTTGTTGTGCTTACACTGTTTTTTATACAAACTCCATGAAAACAGTCCAGAATCATGTATAATAAACAAAGAGAAGACAAATCAAGAAAAGAGTGAATGCTGTGGCAGGAACAACGAATAAGAAAAAGCCGAAACGTAAAGTTACTAAAAAGAATAAAGTGTCTTATGAACTGACAGGGATTTTATTTGTGTTTGCAACGATCATTGGCTTAAGTCATTTAGGCTTCGCTGGTGTGATGATTGCGAACTTTTTCCGTTTCTTTTTTGGAGAAATTTATTTTATACCTTTAGCATTGTTTGGAATTTATGGTTTATATTTATTAATTATGGGAAGAGAACCACGATTAAGAAAACACTTTATTATTTCCGGCATTATTTTATTACTAGCAAGTATGCTTTATTTACATGCAACAACCTTTGAACATGTCATGGGAACAGAAGGCTCGTTATTTCAAGTAACTCTCATGCGTTTCCTAGGAGATATGCAAACTGGGACTGTTTCTGGCTTAATGGGTGGTGGCTTATTCGGCGCTGTTTTATATCAAATTAGCCATTTCCTACTTGCTCAAATCGGAACCTACCTGATTATTGGTTTACTAGTATTAATAGGAATTACGACTTTATTTGGAATGGACATTCAAGATGTGATGAATTATGTTCGTAAAATAGCCAAAGTAGTTGTTGGCTGGCTTTCTAACATATTTTCACCTCTTTTAGAAGCAATCAAATCTCGCTTAGCGTCAAGCAGAGAGAATACTGAAAGACGTTTTGACGTTGTTGTTGAGGCTGAGTCAAAAGATGATGAAGATAAAACAAGTTGGCTAAATAAAGCGAAAAATAAAATTAAGAAGAGTGCAAAAGTTGTCAGCGAGACAGGTGAGGGTCAAGAAACCCCACCTGAAGAAGCAGTTCAACTAACGATTGATAGCTTCCAAAAAGAAACAGAAAAAGAAGCGATCAGCAATCAAGAACTTGCTCAAGTGAAAAAAGACTTGGCAAGTAAGTCTTCTAATGAAGAAACTGATGAAGAAGTTGAAGGCAATTTAGATTTTGAGATTAAAGCAGAGGTAGAAGATCAAGATTACCAATTACCATCAATTTCATTGTTGAATGATATTCCTCCAGCTGATCAATCAAATGAATACTCAATTATTGAGAAAAATGTTAAGAAATTAGAAGAAACTTTTGCGAGTTTTGGTGTTGATGCGAAAGTCCGCAAAGCAAACTTAGGGCCTTCCGTAACAAAATATGAGATCCAACCTGCAGTGGGGGTTAAAGTTAGTAGAATTGTTGGCTTAGCCGATGATATCGCCTTGTCTCTAGCTGCAAAAGATATTCGTATTGAAGCGCCGATTCCTGGGAAATCCTTTATTGGGATTGAAGTTCCGAACAGTGAAGTGAGTATGGTTTCCTTCCGTAGTGTTCTAGAACGAGGTTATAATGAAGATAAATTACTAGAAGTTCCTTTAGGTCGAGATATTTCCGGTTCAGTTCAATATGCTGATTTAACTAAAATGCCTCACTTGTTAATAGCAGGGGCAACCGGGAGTGGTAAGTCGGTTTCCATTAACGGAATTATTACAAGTATTTTAATGAAGGCTAAACCAAATGAAGTAAAAATGATGATGATTGACCCGAAAAAAGTTGAATTGAATGGTTATAATGGCATTCCTCATCTATTAACACCAGTGGTAACAAACCCACGAAAAGCAGCCCAAGCCCTACATAAAGTCGTAACAGAAATGGAACGACGCTATGAATTGTTTGCAGGCACAGGTGTAAGAAATATCGATGGTTATAATGATTTAATTCGCGAATACAACGCTGAAAAAGGCGAAAACAGCCCAACGCTTCCTTATATTGTTGTGATTGTTGATGAATTAGCCGACTTAATGATGGTTGCTAGTAATGAGGTTGAAGATGCTATTACACGACTTGCTCAAATGGCTCGTGCAGCAGGTATTCATATGATTCTTGCAACTCAAAGACCAAGTGTGGATGTTATTACCGGAATTATTAAAGCAAACGTCCCATCTCGGATTGCCTTTGCCGTTTCTAGTTCCATTGACTCACGAACAATTATTGATGGTAGTGGTGCTGAGAAGCTATTAGGCCGTGGTGATATGTTGTTCAGACCAATGGGAGAAAGCAAACCGATGCGTGTTCAAGGTGCCTATCTTTCTGATTCAGAAGTCGAACGCATCGTAGCATTTGTTAAGGATCAACAAGAACCAAATTATAATGAAGAGATGATGCAATTAGAGCCAACACCAACAATTACTGAAGAGCCTGAAGATGAATACTTCAATCCTGCATTAGAGTTTGTTATCGAAGAAGAGTCTGCAAGTATCTCAAAACTACAAAGAAAATTCAGAATTGGTTATAACCGAGCAGCGCGGATCATTGATGATATGGAAGAGAGAGGCTATATTGGACCTCAAGATGGAAGTAAACCGAGAAAAGTTAACGTTACCGAAGATATGTTAAACGATAGTTCGGCTATTGAAGAGGAAAAAATGGAGTAAGTGTTTCCATTACGAATGTTCGCTAGCAAAAATGATAAATAAATGAAAAATAGCGTATTCCGTTTGAATCTGAGATAAAATGTGCTATTCTTGATTTGAGCGCAACAGGTGCTTGCAAAAAAATTGAGTATTCGATACTCAAAATGGAGGGTTTATTGTGAGAAAGAAAAAGTTAGTTAGCTTGTTATCATTAGGGTTAAGTGCAACAATTTTATTGGCTGCATGTGGCAATGGCGACGAAGGTGTAGACACTAGTACAGACACTTCATCATCTACTGAAACAGGTGACTCAACAAACAATGATGACTTCAGTATTGTCATGGTTACTGATATCGGTGGAGTAGATGACAAATCCTTTAACCAAAGTGCTTGGGAAGGAATGCAAGCTTGGGGCGAAGAGAACGGAATTGAAGAAGGTATTGACGGTTACGACTACATCGAATCTAACAGTAGTGCAGATCTAGTTACTAACGTTAACACTGGTGTAAACAATGGTTTTGACATTGTTTTCGGAATTGGTTACTTACTGAAAGATGCATTGCAAGATGCTGCAAATAATAATCCAGATACACTATTCGCGATTATTGATGATTCTCTTGAAGGCGAAAACGTAACTTCTATGTTATTTGCTGATAACGAAGCTGCATTCTTAGCAGGTGTTGCTGCAGCAAAAACAACGAAAACAGATAAAATTGGTTTTGTTGGCGGAATTAGTGGCGTTGTAATTGACCGTTTTGAAGCTGGTTTCGTTGCAGGTGTACACCACGTAAACCCAGATATCGAAGTTGACGTACAATACGCAAACTCATTTGACGATGCAGCTATTGCTAAATCAATTGCAAACGGTATGTACTCAAGTGGCGTAGACATCATCTATCAAGCAGCTGGAAACGCTGGTAACGGTGTATTCTCAGAGGCTCGTGACATTGTAACTGCAGATCCTTCACGTGAAGTTTGGGTAGTCGGCGTAGACCGTGACCAACAAGAAGAAGGTCAAGTAACAATTGGTGGCGAAGTACGTGAATTAACATTAACATCTACTGTTAAAGGTGTAGGAACAGCGGTTCAACGTATTGCTAACCAAGCAATGAACGGCGAATTCCCAGCAAATGAAATTAACGTTTTAAGCTTAGCTGATGAAGGTGTAAGTTTAACGGATGGCGTTCTAACTGAAGATATTCTAGCAGAAGTTCGTGAAGTTGAACAACAAATCATTAACGGTGAAATTGAAGTTCCAGAAGTACCAGCAGAAGAAGAGTAATAAATCGAATAAAAATACAAGTGTTACCCTAAATGGGGGCTGGACTTTGTCCCAGCCCCTTTTTTAAAGAGTTTTTTTCTTGGAATTCTCTCATTTTTTAGACCTTTAGTAGTGGAACATGGAAGATTACAGTATAATAGGGACAAGTTACGAAAATATTATAGGCCGAAGAGGGGAAGCAGAATGGCTGAAGACAATTATGTTATTGAGATGCTAGGGGTAACAAAGGCTTTTGGCACTTTCAAAGCGAATGATGATATCCAACTTAAAGTAAAAAAAGGTGAGATTCATGCACTGTTAGGAGAAAATGGTGCGGGTAAATCAACATTAATGAATATTCTTTCTGGCTTACTTCAACCAACGAGTGGTGTCATTAAAGTAAATGGAAAAGAAGTGAGCATAGAAAATCCGACTGTAGCAGACCAATTAGGTATTGGAATGGTACACCAACACTTTATGTTAATTGATGACTTTACTGTTACTGAGAATATTATCCTCGGAAATGAAACAAGTAAGATGGGTATTTTGAATAAAAAGAATGCAGAACAAGTAATCAGAGAACTATCAGAGAGATACGGCCTATTTGTAGAACCAACTGCAAAAGTTGAGGATATCTCTGTTGGAATGGAACAACGTATTGAAATATTAAAGACACTCTATCGTGGCGCTGATATTTTAATTTTTGACGAGCCAACAGCTGTTCTAACACCTCAAGAGATTGATGAATTAATGACAATCATGAGCGAGTTAACGAAAGAAGGGAAATCAATTATATTGATTACCCATAAATTAGATGAAATTAAACAAATTGCGGATCGCTGTACAGTTATTCGAAAAGGTAAGAGTATTGGAACAGTTGATGTTGCTACTACTTCTAAACAACAAATGGCTGACATGATGGTTGGGAGATCGGTGCTCTTTACAACAACAAAAACTCCTGCTGCTCCGACAGAACCTGTTTTAACCGTAAAAGATTTAGTTGTGAAGGAAAGTCGTGGACTGGATGCCGTTCGTGGATTAGACCTAACAGTTCATGCAAATGAAATCGTTGGAGTCGCTGGGATTGATGGGAATGGTCAATCTGAGTTAATCCAAGCCCTTACTGGTCTTCGTAAAATTGAAAGTGGTTCGATACTGTTAGGCAGTCAAGATATCACAGGCTTATCGCCAAGAAAAATTACTGAAACTGGTTTAGGTCATATTCCAGAAGACCGTCAACGCCATGGTTTGGTTCTTCCAATGACATTATCTGAAAATATGTCTCTTCAAAGTTACTATAAAGAACCATTCAGTAAAAATGGCTTCTTAAATGAAGATGCAATGGATGAGTATGCGGTTCGACTGATAAAAGAATTTGACGTCAGAACACAAAGTGAGCAATCAACTGCAGCGTCATTATCAGGTGGTAACCAACAAAAAGCGATTATCGCTCGAGAGTTAGACCGTAATCCGAAATTCTTAATTGCGGCTCAACCAACTCGTGGTTTAGACGTTGGCGCGATTGAATTTATTCATAAACGCTTAATTAGTCACCGCGATGAAGGCAACGCTGTTCTTTTAATGAGTTTTGAGTTGGATGAAATATTAAATGTATCAGATCGTATTGTTGTCATGTATGAAGGAAGAATTATAGCAGAAGTGAAGACTTCTGAAACAAGTGAACAAGAACTTGGGTTACTCATGACGGGTACACCATTAGAAAAAGCAAGAGAAGAATTACGAGCAGCGGAAGGGGAGAGTTCAAATGCATAAAATGTACATGAGCGATCGATTTCAAAAAATAGCTGTCCCTTTACTTTCCGTCGTTTTAGGTATTGTTTTTGGTGCAATTATAATGATGGCTTTTGGATTTAATCCAATTGCTGGTTATTCTGCTATGATTAAAGGCTCCTTATTTACACCATTCTATATGGGGCAGACATTAAGATTAGCAGCTCCATTAATTGTAATTGCTCTTGGATTTGCTGTCGCTAATACAGCTGGCTTCTTTAACATCGGTCTTTCTGGTCAAGCTCTAATGGGCTGGGTGACTTCTGTTGCAGTAGCTAATGCTCTACCTAATTTACCAGGTTTTGTGCTACTACCTCTATCAGTACTAGCTGGTATGGCTGCTGGTGCTCTTTGGGCAGGGATTGCAGGTTATTTACGTGCATACTTTAATACAAGTGAAGTAATTGTAACAATTATGTTGAACCATACCGCTTTTCATATCGTAAACTATTTAATTAGAAACGTTCTAGGCGATGGTGGGGACTCAGCACCAAGAATTCCGGTTGCAGCAAGTCTTCGTATACCGTTTTTAACAAGCTTAACGGATAACTCAACGATTCATGGTGGAATTTTTATTGCGATTGTGATGATTGTGATTATTTCAATCTTCTTAAATCGTACAACAGCTGGTTTTGAACTTCGATCAGTTGGTTTGAACGCTGATGCTGCTGAGTATTCAGGTATGAATGCGAAAAAGAACATTATTTTAGCAATGCTAATAAGTGGTGCTCTAGCAGGTTTAGGCGGCACAATGGAAGGATTAGGAAACTTCCAAAATATTTTCATTCAAGGCGGAATTCCTGGAATTGGTTTTGATGGAATGGGTGTTGCTTTACTAGGAGCAAGTAACCCAATTGGTATTTTGTTTGCAGCATTATTATTTAGTATTCTAAAAACGGGTGGAACGAGTATGCCATTAGTTTCTGGTGTTCCGAACGAAATTGTTGATATTGTTATTGCGATAATTATTTTCTTCGTTGGAGCGAATTATGTGATTCGTTTAATCTTAGATAAAACAAGAAAAAACAGTAAGAAAGAGGTGGCGTAGATGGATTTAATTACTATCCTAACTGTCGTCGTTTCTAATACGCTAGTCTACTCGGCACCACTTATTTTTACTGCTCTAGGAGGTACGTTCTCTGAACGAAGTGGTATTGTTAACGTAGGTCTTGAAGGTATTATGGTTATGGGTGCTTTTTCATCAATTGTATTTAACCTAACGATGGGTGAAACGTTAGGTGCAGCAACACCATGGCTAGGGTTAATAGTCGGTGGATTAGTCGGGACTATCTTCTCCTTACTGCATGCTGTTGCAACGGTTCATCTAAGAGCAGACCATATCATTTCTGGTACAGTATTAAACTTACTTGCGCCAGCGCTTGGTGTGTTTCTTACAAAAGTTATTTACGATGGTAAAGGGCAAACGAACTTTATTGTTTACAACTTTGGTAAAAGAAGCATTCCGCTACTAAAGGATATTCCAGTTATCGGGGATATTTTCTTTACAAATATCTCACTAACTGCTTACGTAGCAATTATCTTCGCTGTAATTGCTCATATTGTGATCTTTAAGACACCATTTGGCTTGCGATTACGTTCTGTAGGGGAACACCCGCAAGCGGCAGACACCCTAGGAATTAACGTTTATATGATGCGTTATGCAGGTGTGATGATTTCTGGTTTACTTGGTGGTATTGGTGGTGCGTTATCGGTTATTAATGCAGAGATGCCATTAATG
>CAZLGI010000011.1:0-20033 GCA_964558995.1 uncultured Carnobacteriaceae bacterium
AGAGCTAGCAAAATTCCTGCTGGTAAAGGATTACCAGTCATAAACAATACAATACAAGCGACTAGCGAACCGTAGAACACAAGTCCAGCTATCCCGTTTCGATCAAAGATCACTGCCTTAGATTCACGTGTCTTGAGTTCGGTCATAATATTAAAGACTAAAGTCGTTAAGATTAAGAACATCCCAAAAGCAATAGCAACGACGAAGACGGTGTTGATTGTTCCAATAAATGGTAAATCAATCATCGCGGTCATCGGATGGAGCCACATAGCATTAATAATGTTTTCAAATCCAAAAACACTTCCGTACATAAAGCCGAAAATCGTTGAGAAGAAACCTGCTAAGGCAATAATTCCACCTAAATCTGCTTTCTTCTTTTTATAGAGGTAATAACCACCTAATGTTAAAAATGCTCCTTGGCCGACGTCACCAAACATAATTCCAAATAACAAGGAATACGTTAAGGCAACAAACCATGTTGGATCAAATTCACGGTAGTTTGGCACACCATACATTTTCACGAACATTTCATAAGGTTTGAAAATACTTAAGTTCTGAATTTTTGTTGGTGGCATCCCTCCGCCTGCCGGCTTGTTATCGTCTTCTAAAATCGCAACGATATTAGGATCACCGTCAGTTTCATTTACAAACTGCAAGGCATCTTCAGATGTCATCCAACCCATCAATAAATAACGCGTCTCTTTTTGAACAAACTCATCATGCGTTAACGCAGCGTACTTACGAATGTTAAAGTTTTCTGACAGCGTCTCTAAACGGTCCTTAGCGGCGATAATAACTGGCTCGTAGGTTGTTAATAAGCCTTCAATAGTAGAGTGTGTTTCTGTGATGTCTTGCTTAATCTCAGCAATCCGTTTGCTTAAACGTTGGATGATTTCTTTTGGTGTGCCGATGTAGTCTGCTTCATCTGGAACAAAGATTCGTTCCCAGTTCATTGATATATACAGAGCATCTACGCGGCGTAATGATTGTTCTGGTGTGAAGTAAACCCCATATATGTAGTCATCATCTCTACTACCTTCTATGAAAATCGAAGCAGTTATGTCTAACACATATTTCTGGAACTTTTCATAGTTGGAGTGTGTAAAGCGACCAAAACGAAAACGAATATGGTCCATACTTAAAATGTTGTCTATCGGATAGTCAACGCCCTTAAAAGAATTGATCATTTCTAATGATGCTTCTTTTTGTTTTAACTCTGCGTTAGCTAAACGTTCTTTTTCAAGATGAGGTTTTAACACAGTTTCTATTTCTTCAATACGAACTTGCAAGTCTTCAAACGTTGGCTTGCTTGTGGTTGCTTGATCAATTGTAGCGTCTTCTTTTCCTAAATATTCCCACAATTTATTCACCCGATCTACATAGGGTGCATAAGGATTGGGACTTGTGTAAGGACGTAAGCCCTTTGAACTTTGCAGTTCGGTTAGTGCATTTTCTAGGTGCATTTCATAATTCGAAAGATACTGTTCCACCATTCGATCGATATCTTGGTGCGGACCAGTAATTGTTATGAAACTCATATCTTTGATCAATTTATTCCCCCTCCTTCATCGAAAATCAAATATTTTGATCAATAACTTTTTGTATTTGGACGACTTCTCTGCCGTAGTGGATTGCCTCAATCAATCGAGTGATAAGAGCCACTTCTTTTTCTTTGTCGTGCAAATAAGCATAAATCGAAGCAGCAGAATATGGTTCTTCTTTTGCTCGCTTCTGGATGACTTCATCCATTAATCGGTTATACAGTTCTTCTAATTGACCTTCGCTCCTGAAATCTTTCAGGTATTTCGCATAGTAAGTCGTCCCAACAACTTGCCAGAATTCATCTTCTGAGTCGGTTGCTAGTAACATTCTGATTTTTTCCGGTTTCAAACGGTGATTAATCGGAATCAATAATGGTGCGATTTGTTCTGCTGGTAAATCATAAAACTTTTTATATCGGAAAACAAAAATCAGATTCAATAAATCAAATTGTTGCCCGTAAATTTGCTCTAACGTCTTTTGTTCTTTTTTATTTAACAGTTTATTTTTCTCTTGCCAGATTGTTATAAATGCAAATGTATCTAATTCTGTCTCATAGTCAAACAAAGTAGGCTCGTTGATTCCCTCTAATAGCTTCAATGGACGATAAAAACGACTGCCGTCTAATGACTCACGGAATTGTTCCAGTGTTCGGGCAGCTTGTAAGGCTTCAAGATCCAATTTTGAATGCTTGTTTAGAAAAACGCGATACTCATCGCCAATCTCTTGATGTAATTCAGAAACATTGAACGCTCGACGTAGATACTTCTTAATAACCGCAACCTCATAGGTAATGCCGTGTATTTGTAGAAATTTACGTTGGGTTAAATTTGAAAAACGGAATAATTTATTGAAATCTTCGTAAACCGCAGAATTCAGCAAACCTTCTATCTCCGTACGTGTGATGGTTGTTTCATCCACCTCACCTAATAACTTTTGGTAACCTGGATGTCTTTTCAAAAAGGAGACAATTTCTGACTGCTGGGTCATATAGGAAAGAGTCATGTAATCGTCTTTCTTTAGTAACTTCCCATGCATCCCGCGAATCTTGGTCGTTATGGCTGTATATTCATTTAACATAGCGCACACCTCAACCTTTTATAATCCTCTTGTAAATGCTGTCAACAACTTGTTCTTGCTTTTGTCGATAAATCGTTTCTAATTTTTCGACTTCCGCATTGTATTCGGCAACAGTCCGCTGGTTAGCTTCATCTTGCTGTTGTTTGCTTTCAACTCGAATTTTTGTCAATGCTTCTTTTGTTTCGAGATCGTGGTCACGGTCAAAATCAACTTGCTTCTGTTTGTAATTTTGTCGTAAGTTCTCTTTGTTATCGTCCACGTTGCTCTCTCTCATTTGTGCACGTTGTTCGATTTTATACAACTGGTCAATGACAGGATTCATTTCTATCCCTCCTTAGTTTAGCGTAACAACTCCATTTGATCAGAACATAAGTACTCTCATGTCATTTTCGATTATACTCCTGTTTCTAAATGTTTCAAGTCATAACCGAGAAACTCTTATGAAACACACCCTCTATCATAGGCAATATTTTAATAAAAGTCCAATCAATGTCTTTTTGTAAAGGTATTGTGCCTTATTTTCCCTTAAAAACGAATGAAAATGACTATAATAATATATTTATCATAAATATTAATATCAGAGCAAGTGACATTTACATAAACTTTACATGATTGGATCAGATTCTTTATAAACAAGTTATACAATATAAAATGAGGCATTTTGTACACTTAATAGTTTTTAAATTCAGGATGGTGGATAATGGATAAACGAGAAGTTTCACTCAACAAAATTATTAATCACAAACAAATAAGAACAGTCTTTCAGCCGATTGTTTCTTTGAAAAGAGGCACGGTATTAGGCTATGAAGCTCTTAGTCGGGTCACGGCGGAAAGTGAATTTAACAATCCCTGGTTCCCCCCTCTAATAAGACGTTATTTCTAAATGTCAATCCTCATATTTTAGAAGGTATTTCGGTTAAGATTGGTTTCACTAAAACATTTTTGGATAAATATGACAATTCAGCTAGTCAGGTTATTTTTGAAATTACGTCGACGATTGATCATTATAAGAAACAAGGCTATAAGATTGCGATTGATGATGCTGGAGCGGGCTATTCTGGGTTGAATTTGATTAGTAGTATTAATCCAGATTATATTAAGCTTGATATGAAGCTAATCCGAGATATTGACAAAAAACAGTCTTAAGAGTGAACTTGTGATGGGATTGGTTGAATTTTCTAAGGTCTCTAATATTAAGTTGATTACTGAAGGTGTTGAAACCTTTGAAAAATTAGAAACGCTAATTGGCTTGGGCGTCCAATATGGGCAAGGTTATTATTTCCAAAGGCCTGATGAAGTTATCAAGTCTATTAAACCAGAAATTTTAGGTGCAATACAAGAAATTAACACAAAGTTCTACCGAAATGTTCGAATGAGCATCAGCAATCCCTTTATCAGCAGCTTAGTCTCACCCACAAAAATTGTTTCACCAGATAAACCCGTTTTAGATGTAGACAACTATATTCGCAATCATCCAGATACAATTGGCGTGTGTATTGTTGAAAAAAATATCCCACTTGGAACAATTTCTAGGGAAAAATTAGGTATCATGTTAAGCGGTCAATATGGTTTTAACCTTTATCAGAAAAAGAACATCTCGGAAGTTATGGATTGTTATTTTTTATCAGTGGACAGACAAACTTGGATCAATGTGGTCTCCTCTTTGGCTATGGCCCGTACGAATGATAAGCTTTATGACTTTATCGTCGTGACGGATGATGATGACCATTTAGGCACGGTCACGATAAAAACGTTATTGGAGAAATCGAATGAAATTGAAATTACTTCGGCTAAACATCAAACCTCTTTAAATGGTTTGCCTGACTAGCCGTGCTTATTCTTTTCTAACATCCTATGAGATTTCAAGTAAGTTCACGGAGCTGAAACGGCAGGAGAAGCAAGTTAAGTATAAAAGGATTAACCGGCAAGGTTTGAGGTAGTGGTGTGCGATTTTGAAGCCTTTACTGACTTTTATTGAAAAATGGTCGGAAGTGATTTGAATTTTGGAGGCGAACACTTCCAACTAACTCATGAATCAAATCAAAAACCACCCGATCTGATTAAAAATCAGTCGAGTGGTTTTTGATTAAGCTTATTTCTGCATATCTTTCGTGACTTGCATCAATAACTCGTAGAAAGAAGCGATATCTTTCGAGTACTCTTTGTTTTTTAAGCGGTCTTGGTTGCGTTTGATGACGTCTTCTTCTCTTGCTGCATCCAAAACTGGTAGGTTATGTTCTTTTTTGTATTGCCCTACTTTTTTGACGACATTAAATCGTGCTTCCACCAAACGGGTTAATTCTTGGTCTATTCGATCGATTTCGTCGCGGAATTCTTTCAACTCACTCACTAGGATTCACGTCCTAACATGAGATCCATCAAACCAAGTGCAGTCACGGCTTCCAAAACTGGCAAGACGCGTGGCACGATACAAGGGTCGTGACGGCCGAATACTTCTAACTCTGCGTTTTCTCCTTCTTCAATATCGATTGTTTGTTGTTTCTTCTCAATTGAAGCTGGTGGTTTGATTGCTGTGCGGAAAACGATTGGCATGCCGTAAGTAATGCCTCCTAAAATTCCACCATTGTTATTCGTACGTGTTTTGATTTGATTATTTTCGTCGTAGTAGTAAGAATCGTTTGCCTCTGAACCACGCATTTTCGTAATGTCAAAACCGGCACCAAATTCAATACCTTTTGTTGCTGGAACTGCGAAAACTAAATGTGCTAACGTTGATTCAACCGAGTCAAAGAATGGATTACCGAAGCCGGCGTCAATTCCTAGGACGAACGTTTCTACAACGCCCCCAACAGAATCTTGGTCGTCTTTCGCGTCAATAATGACTTGTCTCATTTCCTCACGCTTAGCGTCATTGAAAACAGGTAGTTGAACTTTTTTCAAAGCTTCAACTTCTTCAAAAGTCAATTGTTTCTGACTGCCAAAACGGTCGTCCTCTACCGATGCAATCGATTGAATGTGCGAGCCAACAATGACATCCCGTTGTCTCAACCACTGTTGCGCAATTGCCCCAGCAAATACTAAAGGAGCTGTGATTCGACCGGAAAAGTGTCCACTTCCTCTATAATCGTTATGACCGTCGTAACGAATTTTCCCTGGATAGTCTGCTTGCCCTGGACGCATTAGTTTCTTCATTTGACTATAGTCTTTGGAACGCGTGTTAGTATTCCAAATTAGTGCAGTCAAAGGAGCTCCCGTTGTTTTGCCATCCAACATACCACTCACAATGTCCGGCTCATCTTTTTCTTTTCGAGGTGTGGTTAATTCGTTTTGTCCTGGTGCTCGACGCGCCATTTCAACCATTACCGCATCCATATCAATCTCAAAACCTGCAGGCAAACCATTAATTGTAATTCCAATTGCCCGACCATGCGACTCACCAAATATCGATAACTCTAAATTATTTCCCCATATTCCACTCACTGATTTGTCCTCCTAATGCTTCAAATTCTTCCCAAAATGTTGGGTATGATTTTGCTACGTAATCTGCATCTTTAATAATAATGTCTTTTTCAGAAACGGTACTCGCAATTGCCAGCATCATTGCCATGCGATGGTCCTTGTGACTTGAAACGATAACGTCGCCTTTTAATTTCGACACGCCTTCGATATGCAATTCGTCACCAACTACTTCGACCTTTGCACCTAACTTAGTTAATTCTTCTTTTGTTGCTTCAAGGCGGTCGCTTTCTTTAATTCGTAGTCGCTTCAAATTAATAATCTTCGTTTTTCCTTTGCTCAAAGCGGCTACTAAGGCACTAATCGGAATAATATCTGGAACTTGCGCCCCATCAATCACATCCGCACTCGTTAAGCCTTCCTCTGGGACAGTGACGTCAATTTCGTCGCCTGTCATCTTGATTTGTGCATTTAACTGCTCAAGAATGTCTAAAATCCCCTTGTCTCCTTGATTCGAGTCTGCCAACAAGCCACCCGTTGTCACGTCATTCCCTAGCGCTGCTGCACTTAGGAAAAACGCTGCTTGAGAATAGTCGCCTTCTACCGTGTAATCACGTGCTTGATAGGTTTGGTTACCTGGAATAATGAATTGGCGTTCTGCCTCATTATAAGTGATGTTAACACCAAACTCACGTAGCACCTCTAAAGTTAGATCAATATAACCAACCGACTCGAGCTCGGTCGTTAATTGAATGACCGAATCTCCATCTAATAATGGCAAAGTAAATAGTAAGCCAGTAATAAATTGCGAGCTGACGTTCCCAACCATTTCATAAACGCCAGGTGCCAAACGCCCTTCCACTTTCAAATCTAGCTCATCTGTGCCAGACGGTTCAAAGCGCAAACCTTGCTCTTGGAAAATCTTTTCAAAGGTATCTAAAGGACGAATGCCTAATTTTCCGCGGCCAATAAAGCGTGTTTCGCCTTCGAATAAGGTTGCGATTGGAATGAAGAATCGTAAGGTTGAGCCAGATTCATTGGCATCAATTGTGCGATCTGCGGTTGTTTTATTATTTCCAACACCTTTAATCAACAGTCGTTTACGATGACCCCGATCTAAAATTTGAATATCCGCACCAAATGAAATCATTCCATCAATTGTTGCTTGGATATCTTCTGATAGGACAATGTTGTCCACCACACTTTCACCATTTGACAAAGAGGCAGAAATCACTGCTCGGTGTGCCATACTTTTTGAAGGCGTGATATCAACGGTTCCTTTTAATTTTGTTGGTTTAATTAATAAGTCTGTCACTTAGGTTCGCTTCCTTTCATTAGTGGCTGGAAAAAACTCGCATCAGCCTTGAATCGTTTTGCTTCGCCTACTTTATCTAAGACGATAACAAACAAACTATTCTGAATATTCTTTTTATCATTTTTAATCAAAGGTAGAATCGCAGCATAATCAGCCGGATCGTCCAATTCGGCTGGTAAGTTGTATTGCGTCAGCAAGGCTTTGATCGTTTCAGTCGACCCGGCCTCGCTAATCCCCATTGCTTCTGTCAAACGATTAATCGCAACCATACCAATCGAAATTGCTTGGCCGTGGGTGTATTTTTTGTAGTGATAGTAAGTCTCAATCGCATGACCAATCGTGTGCCCGTAATTCAACAGCATCCGCTCCGATGTATCTCTTTCATCGGATTGAACCAAGTCACGCTTCATCGCACAACAACGTTCAATCACAGCTTCGATGTCTTGCATCACGGCTTCACGCGTTTGATAATCGTTCAGTTCTTTGAAAAACGCTAAGTCTTTAATACAGCCATATTTAATTACTTCAGCCATGCCGTCGTTAAAGGTTGAATCGGTTAAGGTTTCTAACACATTCGGATCAATAATAACTAAGTCCGGATGATAAAAAGCCCCAACTAAATTCTTCCCTTCTGCCACATCAATGGCAACTTTTCCACCAACACTGCTGTCCACTTGAGCCAATAATGTCGTTGGAATTTGGATAAATGGCACCCCTCTTAAATAAGTTGCTGCTGCGTAGCCAACTAAATCCCCAATTACGCCACCTCCAAAAGCAATCACCAAATCACTGCGTGACATATTAAAGTCAATTAATTCAGAATAAATGGCGGATAAATTTTCCAATGATTTCGTTTGTTCACCTGGTTCTAAGACTAAGACTTTTAAGTCAAAGCCAGCTTTTTTTAGCAACGTTTCAACTTGTTCGCCATAGTGACGCTGAACATTTTTATCAGTAATTAAGGTGATTTTTTTATTTTTATAAACGCTTTTTATTTCAACATCTAAACGTTCTAAAAGCCCTTTTTCAATTTTTAGTGGATATGTGATATTACTTTTTGGTACATCAATCAGTAAAGACATGCCATCATCTCTCCTTAAACAAGCAATTAGTCAGCTAATGCGATTTTTGGTGCAAGTGTACGTTCTTCTACTGACGCTAAAATACGTAATTGGTCCATCAATTTATCGAACTCATCGGGCGTTAAGCATTGCTCGCCGTCGCTCCAAGCATTCTCTGGATCTGCGTGAGTTTCAATCATCAAACCGTCTGCTCCGGCTGCGATACCAGCTTTTGCTCCTGCTGGCACCAGGTAACTTTCTCCACCAGCGTGACTTGGGTCAACAATAATAGGCAAGTGACTTCTCTTCTTGATTGCTGGAACAGCTTGAATATCTAGCGTATTTCTTGTTTCCGTTTCAAAAGTACGGATTCCACGTTCACATAAAATAACGTTATGATTGCCTTCAGACATAATGTATTCTGCAGACATCAACCACTCTTTATAAGTTGCCGACATGCCACGTTTTAATAAGATTGGAGTTTGTGTTTTACCGACTTCTTTTAGTAAGTCAAAGTTTTGCATGTTACGTGCACCAATCTGGATGACATCAACACGGTCAACAAACTCTTCGATGTATTTTGTAGACATTAATTCAGTTACGATCGGTAAACCAGTTTCTCTTCTCACCGTTTCTAAAATAGATAGGCCATCTAATTCTAACCCTTGGAAACTATAAGGCGACGTTCTCGGTTTGAACGCTCCACCACGAATGAAGTTTGCTCCTGCAGCTTTCATACGTTTGGCGATATGAATCATTTGTTCTTCACTTTCAATCGAACATGGACCAGCCATTACTGCCAATTGCTTGCCACCAACAATTTGATTTCCAACTTTGACTTGGCTGTTTTCCGGATGGAAGGAACGGTTTGCTAATTTATAAGGTTGGGAAACGCGTAGAATTTCAGCAATAGTTTTGTCTGCACGAATTTTACGAATATCAACCGTTGCTGTTTCGCCTGTAACACCAATAACATCACGTTCTTGTCCTTCAATCTTGACAGGTGTTAAACCTGCTTTTTTAATGTTTTCCATTACATTTTTAACATCTTGTGACGTTGCTTCTCTTCTCATTACAATAATCATTTTTTATATCTCCTTTTTAATGGGCCTAGTGCGACGGATTAGGTTTTTTACGATTAAATTGTCCTAAAATTTGTAAGTATTCTGAAGCTTGTTCTAATAACGCCCAAAGAATATCAAATTCTACGGTCATCAGAGTCATATCAATTTCGATATAAAAACCATATGCGAATGGTTTCCCTGGAATCGGACGTGCATTTAACGATAATAAATTAATTTGTAGTAAACCAAATGCTTGTAACAGCTTTGATAATGAACTCGGCTCGTGACGAATTTCCACATAGAGCGCGAGGTGACTTCCCTTTAAGGTCACGTCATCTTCGTGCTTCATCACATAAAAACGAGTCATATTTGATTTCTCTGTTTGAATATCACGTTCAAGTGCCTGCAGGCCGTAAAGTTCACCGGCTCTTGGACTTGAGATTGCAGCTTGAGTTAATGACTTACTGTTTTTTATAAACTCAGCAGCCCTTGCAGTATCCGAGTAGGCTTTGGCTTCTAAGTTCGGGTGTTTTTCAAAAAATGTATCACATTGCGATAAAGCCTCTGGATGAGAATACACATTAGTAATGTCTTCAAGTTTACTTCCAGGCATTCCCCATAAGGTATGCTGAACAGTTTCATAGCGATCCGCCACAGCAACAATTGGCTTATGTCGAAAGTAATCTGCCGACCGAGCGATAAAACCTGTTGTGGAATTCTCTACCGGAATAACAGCCATTGAAATCTTTTTGTCAGCGAGATCATCAATTAAACTCGGGAAATTTGTATAACCAATTGCTTCGACGTCATCCATCCCCTGACTCTCTCTTTGTAAGGCCGTTTCACTGTAAGAGCCTGGAACACCTAAATATCCTGCTTTCAAATCCTTCTCCTCCTCCACATTTTATAAAAGAAAGAAACCCCACTTAGATTCAACTAAGCAGGGTTTGAGCCTCTGACACCTCACAAAAAAATGTCATTTATTTTGGTACACACCGCTAAGTTGTTTCTAAGCGGCTAGAAAAACACATTAATAAGCCACCTTAGATATGAAAGTTTTTTCACTGTCCATATCTAACGTGTAGACATGAACCTATCTAAAGTAGCTAAAATATACAGATAAGTTATTGGTTCGCTTAATTAATAGCATTGTGTTTTTCTCCTCGTTTCGTTTTCAATATACATATCATATATGAACGAGATTATAATTACAAGAGGTATCTCATTTTTTTTTAACTTTCAACAAAAAGTCTTGCTGTATATTCTGACAAACGTTAGTATAAGCATAACGATTTGAAAATAATTGAGAAATGAGTGAGGAATTTGAAATTCTACGGTCTGTTCGGAGAAACGTTAGCACATAGCATCTCCCCCCAAATACATAAAAAGATTTATGAGATTGCTGGCATTGATGCCGCCTATAAAAACTTCGAACTTGCTTCGGATGAGTTAGAGCTTGCTTTGACTGGCTTAAAAACATTAACCATTAAAGGTGTGAATGTCACAATTCCATATAAACAGGATGTTATTCCCTTATTGGATTCCCTCTCTCCTTTAGCAGAGCGATTGCATTCCGTTAATACGATAAAAAATGATGATGGCGTGATGTCTGGCTATAATACCGATTACCATGGTATTGGGATTACTTTTTCGCAGAGGAATTGGCAAGTTAAAGATAAAAAAGTTGTGATACTAGGATCTGGTGGCGCGTCACATGCAGCGGCACATTATTTTAATGACGAAGGCGCAAGCTCTGTGACAATCGTTTCCCGTTCACCTGAAAAGCATGCGGGCAATTGGCAAGCCATTAATTATGAAGAGTTAGAGACGTTTGACGGAGATATTTTAGTCAATTGTACGCCAGTTGGCATGTATCCGAATGTAGATGCATCTCCGGTCGATAAAAAGATTATCGAAAAATTCGACTATGTGTTTGATATGACTTATAACCCCGTTGAAACCTTGCTGTTAAAATGGGCCAAAGAATTGGGCAAAGAATATACAAATGGATTAGATATGTTAGTTGGCCAAGCGATTCGATCTGTAGAGATTTGGGAAGATAAAGAATTAAGCGATGACCAACTAATTGATATCCTTGACTACTTCCGTAAGAATTGGAGTGGAACATGATGAAAACAAATATTGTTTTGATCGGCCTACCAGGCAGTGGTAAAACAACAATTGGTAAACGTTTGAGTGATGAATTAACACTCAAGTTTATTGATGTTGACGATGAAATTGAATTGTCAGAGCAGAAAAAAATTAGTCAGCTTTTTGAAAAAGGTGAAGCACATTTCCGTGATATTGAAACGGCAGTTAATAAGATAGTCGCCAAGGAAACATATGCGGTTATCTCCACTGGTGGCGGTGCAGTTTTGCGTGAAGAAAATATGACTGCTTTGAAAGAGAACGGCTTGCTTGTTTTTCTGAATCGAAGCGTTGCTGATATTACAGGGGACATTGATATAGACGTCCGCCCTCTTCTACAAGATGGGGTTGAAAAATTACAGACACTTCATAAGGAGCGCATTCATTTATATGTGAAATATGCAGATGTAATGATTGATAATAGCGGTACACTTGAACAAATCATCGAGCAAATAGTTGCTGAACTACCCGATGGACTTAGGAAAGGAAGAGCATAATGAAAATTTCTATTATCAATGGACCCAATTTGAATTTTCTAGGAACACGCGAGCCTGATATTTATGGCACGCAAACATTGGAGGACATCAATCAATTAGTTGAAGAGTTTGGTAATGAAAACGGCCACGAATTTACTTTTTTCCAAAGTAATAGTGAAGGAGCGTTGATTGATCATATTCAAGACGCTCACTTAAATAACTTTGACGGGATTGTGATTAATCCTGCGGCATACACCCACTACAGTTATGCCATCCATGATGCGTTAAAAGGAATTGATGTGCCGGCCGTGGAAATTCATCTAAGCGCCATCCACTCGCGCGAAGAATTCCGTAAAAACTCCGTTGTTGCGCCAGCATGTGTTGGCCAAATTTCTGGCTTTGGCGCTGATGGGTATATTTTAGGAATTATTGCGTTGGAGAGAGCTGGGAAAAAGTAGAGTAAGATTGTACCAAACTATCAATCTTGGTGTTTACAAGGTTAAAAGGGTCTCCATCCCTCTACTTTTTATTAAATATCTTTGAGAAGCAGGGAAACCCACTTTGTCCTTAATGAAGCAAATTAAACGACCGATTTCCTGTAGTGTAAAGGAAATCGGTCGTTTAATTTGTTTTAAGTTTGTCCCATCGTAGTGAGTTAATTCCGAGAGAACACTTTTTAATTTATGCTAATTCATTCCAATTTCCAGCATCCATAAAAGCTAGATTTCCTTTTTGCCAGCCCATACCTAGTCTTTCGGCATTTAACATTTTGTGGTTGCATTTTATATTTAAGTGTTTCTTTTCCCCAGCTAACTTGATAGTCAATTTATATTGCAGCATCCCTTTTTTTGCTTGAAAACTTTCAATATCAGAATACGGGATATTCCCATAGTTTCCGGTTAATTTCCCACCCATGCTAACTTCTAGCAGCAACAATTGCTCCTTCGCAAAGACCACTATATAGTAAGCCATATCTAGATAGGCTAGATTTCCATAAGTTAAAGTTGCCATCATGCCCGCATCAGTATAGCCATAAACGTAGTTTTGGTTGAGTCTTTCATTCGGATCAATCTCTTTTACCATTTCAATGATCGATTCTTCAAATTCATGCTTCGTCATCATGCACCTCTACTTTCATCAAAATCCTGTGAAAGTTAACTATACGCCTCATACCTAGAAAATAAAAATGATATGGATATTTACCTCAAAAAAAAGCAGATTACTCTGCTTCTCCCGCTAAATACTTCAGTTCGAACTCATCCAACAAGGCACGTGCTTCATCAGTCGTATTTGTATCCATTAATTTAATTCTCAAATCATTCGCTCCGTGAAACTCTCGAATGTAAATTTTGAAGAAACGACGTAACGGTTTGAAAATGCGTGCGTCTACTTTTGAGTGTTCATCAAACAAATCTAAATGATATCTGAACAAATTGATTAACTCTTTCGCACTATGTGAGCGAGCTTCCTTTTCAAATGCAAAAGGATTTTGGAAAACGCCGCGGCCAATCATAATACCATCAATGCCATATTTCTCCGCAAGTTCCATACCCGTTTTATAATCCAAAATGTCACCATTAATTGTCAAAAGCGTGTTTGGAGCAATTTCGTCTCGTAATTGTTTGATTTCAGGAATCAATTCCCAATGTGCGTCAACTTTACTCATCTCTATTTTTGTACGTAAATGAATCGATAAGTTTGCGATGTCTTGCTTTAATAAAAAGCCTAACCATTCCCGCCATTCGCTCAACTCTGAATGACCCAATCGTGTTTTAACACTAACTGGCAAGCCGCCTGCTTTTGACGCTTCGATTAGTTCCGCTGCCACGTCAAAACGGTGGATCAGACCAGCGCCTCGTCCATGTTTATAAACGTTTGGAGCAGGACATCCCATATTAAGATCCACACCACGGAAACCTAACTCAGCCATTCCAATACTCATTTCCCGGAAATACTCAGGTTTATCTCCCCAAATGTGAGCAACAATCGGCTGCTCATCCTCGGTAAAAGTCAAACGCCCACGGACACTTTCCTTCCCCTCAGGATGACAATAGCTCTCTGTATTTGTAAATTCAGTAAAAAACACATCCGGTCGTGCAGCCTTACTGATAACGTGACGGAAAACAACATCAGTCACATCCTCCATTGGCGCCAACACAAAAAACGGACGCGGCAATTCTTGCCAAAAATTCTCTTTCATTTCAAAATCCTTTCGTGTAAAAATGAAAAAGCAGAATGATCTACTTTTATATCTAAGTTTATTTAAATCACTCGTCACATCATAACAGAACATCCTATTATTTCGAAAACGAATGACCTACAATCTATGCGCAAATCATTCTATCAAAACGCCGAGCTTAAGGCAATTATTATTTTAACGGACTTACGTGTGTTTTTCGTACTTTTTCTCGAATAAAGGACTAACAGAACGCTCTTCATAAACACGTTCAATCGCATCAGCCAATAGTCCAGCTACAGTGACTTGAACCACTTTATCGATTTGTTTTTCTTTTGGTAAACAAATCGAGTCAGTGACAATGACTTTTTTAATTGGAGAGTTTTCTAAACGTTTAATCGCTGGTCCTGAGAACACCGCATGAGACGCAACCGCATAAACATCCTTCGCTCCGTTATCTTTCAAAGCAACACTCGCTGCTGTCATGGTTTCAGCTGTGTCAATCAAATCATCGAGCAAAATACAGATTTTATTCTTCACGTCACCAATAATATTGATGACATTAATGCCATCTAAATCAACGCGACGTTTATCAATAATTGCAATTGGTGCGTCTAAATACTTGGCCATAATTCGTGAACGAGTTACTCCACTGTGGTTCGGAGCAACGATGACGACATCGTCTCCACAAATATGTCGATCGATAAAATAATCCGCAAGTAAAGAACCCGCAAGCAAGTGGTCAACAGGAATATCAAAGAAACCTTGGAGCTGTGCCGTATGCAAATCTAAGGCGATAATTCTTGTTGCTCCTGCTGTCTCCAGAAGATTCGCCACTAATTTTGCGGCAATTGGCTCACGTGGACGTGCTTTACGATCTTGACGTGCATAACCAAAATATGGAATAACGATATTAACGGTTTTCGCGCTTGCACGTCTCAGAGCATCGATCATAACGAGCGTCTCCATAATATGTGCATCCACTGGAAATGAGGTCGATTGAATAATATAACAATGATCCCCACGAATCGTTTCTTTCAGGTCAACTTTTATTTCTCCATCACTAAAACGTGATACTGTCAAGTCACCTAATTCCATTCCCAAGTTCTCAGCGATTTTCTCAGCTAAAGGTTTATTAGAGTTTAACGTAAACAACTTCAGCTTGTCCTTCGATTTTTTAACCATCATAGCCCCTCCAATTTGACGTGTTCCCACTCACATCTATTACCACCATTATGCATGAATTGTCTAACATTATCTATTTATTCAAGAAAAGAAATCCTAATGCAAAAAAGGAGAGTAATTAATCTCCCCTTTCCGTCATTATTCTACTTTAGTTTCTGCTTCAACAACAGCAACTGCTTCTTCTTCAGCTACAATCGGGTTGATATATGGATTCGATTTCGATTCTAAGGTCTCAGTTAATGTCGCAATTTTTGAACCGACATTACTGTTCCCAACGTAACTATTCAATAATTCTGCCACATCAATACCTAACGTCTCTTTCAAACTTTCTTGAATTCCTGCAAGAGTTTTTGTTGAAAAACCACTTACTTGGGAAACGCCTTTTCCTTCTCCACCGTCAATAATCGTAATTTTGTCGATGTTACTGATCGGAGCTGCGGCAGCTGTAACTATTTCAGGATACACTTTCAATAGCTCAAGCGTAATCGCTTGTTGACCATATTCCTTATAAGCTTCAGCAAGTTTTTGTGCCGCTTCAGCCTTCGCACGACCAACTTCAGAAATACTCAAGGATTCTGCTTCGGCTTTTGCTCTTCCGACTTTAGAAATACTTTCAGCTTCAGCTTGGGCATTCAATTCAATTTCTCTAGCAGAAGCTTCCGCATCCAAAATACGTCTTTGTTTATCTGCTTCAGCTTTTTGCACGTCAGCATAACGTCTTGCATCAGCAGATTTCTCAACCTCAGCTTCTAATTTCTTAGCTGCCAATAATACTTCTTCGGTTTCAATTTCAATTTGTTTTCTGCGGTCAACTAATTCAACTTCTTTTTGCTTCTCAACTAATTGCTTTTGTAGTTCAGCATCTTGTAGTTGGTAAGCTTTATCAGCAATGGCTTGTTGAATATCTTGTTCGCGTTTGTATTCAGCAAGTTTTAATTGCTTCTCTTTTTCTGATAACGCAATTTCTCCAGCACGTCTGTTCTCTGCTTCACGCGCTTGCATCATTGCGTCAGCTTTTTGAATTTTGGTAATTTTCTCTGCTTCAGCCTCCGCAATTTCAGCGTTTTTCTTAACTTCAGCAATTTGCGGACGACCTAGACTTTCTAAATAACCATTTGAATCGGTTACGTCTTTAATCGTAAATGAAACGATTTTTAATCCCATTTTCTCCAAATCTTGAGACGCTACTTGTTGAACTTGAGCACCAAATTCATCACGTTCACGGTAGATTTCTTCAACTGTCAAACTTCCTAAAATTGCACGCAAGTGACCTTCAAGAACTTCTTGCGCTTCTTCTTCTAATTCATTGGTTTCTTTGCCTAAGTATTGCTCGGCTGCGGTTGCGATTTCTTCTACTGAAGAACCGACTTTAATAATTACCGTTCCTGTTGCGGAAATCGGTACACCTTGTCTCGTATAAACTTCACTTGCCGCAACTTCCAACTTACTAGACATTAGTGAGATGCGTTTCCCTTGTTGGAAAATAGGCCACAAGAACGTACCGCCACCACGGACGATTTTCATTTTGTTATTCTCTTTATCGGTAAACACATTTGATCCTTTACCAAGCAAGCTACCACTTACAATTAACGCAGTATCCGGTGATACCGTTACATAACGACCAATAATTGCTACAAGAAAAACGATGGCAACTACTGCTAATCCAATCCAAATAATATAGCCTTCTAATCCGTTCATAAACTACCAACTTTCTTTTTTTTACTTCCCCCAACGCGTTTCGCTTGGCGGTAAAAATACATGTTCTTCTTCCGGTGCGACAAATACAATTGGCCCTTCAATATCCCTCACTCGAATTCGTTCCCCTGTGGCAATTCTCAACACTTCTTCTTGATCCGCTTCTTGGTACACCTTCGCCGTCATCGGCACATTTCCGAAAACCGTGTATAAGACAACTTCCCCAAGTCCATCTTTAGAAATCGCAACAGTTACTCTTCCCAGCTCTCCGACATAGTCTTTTCTCGATAACAGAGCATTTGTCTCGACCCTTTTTTGAAAAGGAACAATGACAAAGATCTTTATTAAAATAATGAGAACGGATACACTTAGGAATAGTCCTGCTAAAAGAAAGAGATTTCTTTGTGACTCCTCGCCTAGTACCGTCATAAACATCCCGACGACGAATAGACTGATGAAAATGTCACAAATATCGTAAAAATCTACTGAAATAATATCTTTTATTGGAATCGTCGCGAGTGCGCCAATAATGCCAATAATCATAATCCAGCTTGCAGGGGTCATTGATTCAACAAATGCTTGCATACTGCCTCACCGCCTTCTTTTGTAAAAAAAGTTGAACAGGTAACCCTTACATATTAATTATACTATATAAGATAAAGAAACAGTGAGTTTATTATATAAAAATATTGCCTATTTTTATGTTTCATGCTAAAAATTCAGAATTGTTGTCATGTCATGCTTACTCGAGGACTTAGGTTGGACAAAATGAGTTCTAATCATTGTTATACGAGTAGTCTCTTTGGTTAAGTTGATGAAAATGGAGATTTATAGTATTCGAATATTGATGTTTAAGCAAATAGGCTTTTGAAGATGTTTTGAAAGCAAAAAAAGCTAGTGCGCGAGCACTTAGCTTTTTGGATTACTTTCTAGCTTTATGAACTTTTAATTTTTTCCCTTTAACTGTGCGTTGTTGCATTTCAGAAATGACGTAGCCGCCTTTTCCATTTAGGATCTCAACGTATGTGACATTTTCTTGAATGGTGATGATTCCAATGTCTTCCGCTACGATGTCTTTGATACTTGTCAGCGTACCGACGAAATCAATCGCGCGAAGTTTTTTCTTTTTACCACCATTGAAATAAACTTTAGTGATACCTTGGTTCAAAGCTTTGTTACGCGCAACTCTTGGCGCAGGCTTCGTATTAATTTTTGTTTCAAAAGCTGTTTTCGCCCGAGTAACAGCGCGATCGTTCGGTGCTAGGATTTCTGTGACTTCACTATTTTCCGTAAACGCATAGTCACGAACCTCTTGCCATCGATGATTATCCTTCTCAGATACCATCGTCAATGCCAACCCTCTTTTACCTGCACGACCAGTTCGACCAGTACGGTGCGTGAAGCTTTCCTTTTCAAAAGGAACATCGAAGTTTACCACATGAGTAATGTTTTCTATATCAATCCCACGTGAAGCCACGTCGGTTGCCACTAAATAGCGGAGTTTTCCTGAACGGAAATCATCCATAACCGCTAAGCGATCTTCCTGCTCCATGCCGCCGTGAATCTTATCGATCGGTATGCCAGCTTTATGTAAGTATCCATCCACTGAATCAACAACATCTTTCGTATTACAAAAAATAATACAAGCGTCAGGATTTTCAATTGTTATTAAATCTAGTAATAATTTTTCTTTCGCTTCATCTTGTACATTGATATAAGAATGCATAATCTTCGGCGCATTTTCTGCCGATTGCTCCATTTTGACAGAAACACGGTTATCCGTCATGTGGAAAGCCGCTAGACGAGTGATTTCTGATGGCATCGTTGCTGAAAATAGCATCGTTTGGCGTTCTCTCGGTAAGTAGTCGATAATGTCTTCTACTTGTTCAATGAAGCCCATATTCAACATTTCATCCGCTTCATCCAAAACAAGCGTGCGTATTTCGTCGACTTTCAAGGTGCCTTCTTTTAGATGCTCTAGAATACGGCCTGGAGTTCCAACTACGATATGACTTTTTTGCTTTAATTCTGATTTCTGTATTTTGAAAGGAGACTTCCCGAATACCGCCGTTGCTTTAATTCGTTTCAGACGACCAATATTCATGATATCAGTTTTAATCTGCAAAGCTAGCTCACGAGTCGGAACTAAAATCAGGGCTTGCGGTTTATTTTCTTCCCAGATGACCGTTTCACAAATCGGAATACCGAACGCCGCTGTCTTCCCACTACCCGTTTGCGATTCAACAATGATGTCTTGGTTTTCCAAAGCAACCGGAATCACTTCTTCCTGCACCTTCGTTGGACTAAAGTAACGCAAACTACTAAGAGCTTTCAATATCTCGGGACTCAGCCTGAATGTTTCAAATGATTTATTTTTCATAATTTCCTACCTTCTTTTTCTTCGCTGAACCAGTATAGCAGTACACGGAGTGAAATAGCATGTTTATTAGAAGAAACTTTCTAAATATTTGAGTAAGTTGGTTGGGAGATTGGGTCTTTGACCTTTAAGGATGGCCATAAGTTCTCAACTGCGGACAATGGGTCTGCCACCTTTACCAAAACGTAACCATTTCAAAAGACTTTTTTAGCTTCTATATTGTATACTTATAGCAATTAGGAGTTGATTTTATGAAAGGATATAAGTTCGCTCTATTCTTCCTTGCCTTAGCCGTCATTCTATTCGGCATCTCGCTAGCGGTTGGCACACATATCGACGAAAATGGCTTTCTAATCGAGCCGGCATTCTTTTGTATTCCACTTGGCTACTTGTCGTTAGTGATGTCAGTCATTACTGCGATAGTAACACGATTAAAAATTGGTAAAAAAGAAACAGAATCATAATCTGAAAGGAGTTTTCCCATGAAGCTTGCAGAAGCA
>CAZLGI010000012.1:0-4667 GCA_964558995.1 uncultured Carnobacteriaceae bacterium
GCTTCTTTACCCATCATTCGATTAAAAAGATTCCGGTCTCATTTGAGATTTACCCGATCCAGCTTCCACCTAAATTAAAGCATTTTTATATGCAAAAAATTATGGCGAACCCTTATTTCAAACGCTACTTAAATACTGGTGGCACTGAGTTAAGGCAAATTCGTGACTACATTCCGCAAGATGCGATGAAGCATGTCGATTGGAAAGCAAGTTCACGTAAACGAAAGTTAATGGTAAAAGAATATGAAAAAGAAATTCAACCTTCGATTACGCTCGTTTTTGTCGGTGGAACATCAAAGGATTTTGAAGAATTATTGAGATTAACTTATAGCTTGTACCTTTCTCTACAAGAGACGCTACAAGTTCAGCTGCTTTTAATCGGCTCTTTTGACCAGAGCACGCTTCAAAAGGAAGACAAGTTTTCTTTTCTAACGATTGAAGCTTCTCCAGATCTGGAAGCCTTGTTAGAAAAATGGGGAAATATTAAAATCCCGCATGGTTATATGATTGCTGTCTCCTCTGCAGAGTTAGTCGAATCGATGAAAGGTCTACGAACCGAACAAATTATTTATTTTACTGAACATGATTTCATTGATTTGGAGGTGACTAGCCCAAATGATTAAGCGGAAAGTATTTTGGATTTCTTTTATCAAAAAATCCTTGTTAGCTGTGATTAATATTTACTTGTTATTTCCTATCGTTAATCTTTTTGGTCCTTTGAATGAATTTGAAAATCTTGCGGCGATGGAATGGTTTGTGGTTGGAACCGTCTTGATTGCCTTGTTTGTACCTTTCTGGTTTCTCTGGATTCCACTTCAAATAGGCTTGATTTTATTTTCATATCAACAATATTTTCCGCATCAGGAAACGGGCTTGGCTTGGTTAAGGTACCAAGGCACTCAACTTTTCCGAGCCTTTGAGAAATTTTTCTCAGGTGATTTAGCCGTTTTTCCAACGAATGCGGCTTTGGTTTTAATTTTACTCTTAGTTTCGATTGCGACTTATTTATTGATTAACGAGCAAAAACCAACTTACATCGCCTTAACTTGTTTAGTGTATTTATTGATTTTACACGTTTTCACTCATTATGACTTTTTCCCATATCTCCTCCAAGTCTTACTGATGAGCGTCTTATTGTTTGGGATTTCTCAAATTCCAGTTGATAAAGGCTGGCGCCAAGGGATGTTGTCCTTTTCAGTTGTCACGCTCGTAGGTTATACCTTTACTCAGGCTGCACAATGGGGAGTGGAAAATCTTGTTGAAGAACAGCAATGGGTTGAAGGAAAATCGCGTGATTTTCAACGGACTTTAGATGAGCGCGGTTTGTTTGATTTTGTTGATTTTTATAGTTCTGGTGGCGGCTTGAATCGGATGGGTTATAGTGATAATGACTCCCGCTTAGGTGGGCCTGTCCAGCAGAACTTTGACCAAGTATTTTTAGCTTATGACGATGACCCCCACTATTGGCGAATCTCGACAAAGGATTTATATACCGGCCGAGGTTGGGAAGATGCATTTAGTGATTTTCGAACGCCAATTGATTATAGCTTTTCACGAGCAAATCAAGCGGATGAAATAAAAGATATTCTAATTGATCCGGTTGATAGCTTTGATTATGTTGCTCATACTTACCAGCTAACTGGGATTCATTCTGATGAAACGACATTTGAATCATTACTGCCTTCGTTGGAAATTATTCCAGTTGATGGTGAGGCTTTGGGTGATTATACCTTGTCTGTTACCGACCGTGATATTGATTTTGAAGGTCTGAATCAATCTCTTTTGACAGAAGAATATATGCCCGCTCTTGGCTCCTACCTTCAGCTACCTAACACGATTCCTGATCGCGTTTGGGATCTTGCTAAAGATGTGACAGAGGGCCATGAAACAACTTATGAAAAAGTTCGTGCGATTGAGCAATATTTACGTTCGGATGCTGGCTTGAGGTATAGTTTACGCGAAGCTTCTCATTTACCAGAAGGCGCAGAGTATGTCGACCACTTCTTATTCGAAACACTCGTTGGCTACTGTGATAACTTTTCTACTGCGATGGTCGTGATGGCACGAATGATGGGAATCCCGGCTCGTTGGGCAAAAGGGTTTAATAGTGGTGTCCGTCATACTGATACGGATGGCGAAATCTTTTATGAAGTGTCAAATGCCAACGCCCACTCATGGCCAGAGATTTTCTTCCCTGAACATGGTTGGATTCCTTTTGAACCAACCCCGGCCTTCAACCAGCCTTTAACCGATTTTGTTGCAACGCCTTCTGAAAATAATGGCTTTACTGGTGGAGCTGACGAAAATGAACTTGAATGGGATGATACCGATAACCTCCCTACCGCACCAGAAGACGAGGAAGCTGTTCAAGAAAATGATGAGACTGCAGAAGATGCAAATGAAGATTCAAAGAGAGCTGTGGCTACAGAAGCCTGGTCGCAAGTCATTGGTGTACTGATAATTTTAATGACGATTATTGCTTATTTATATCGTAGAAAGTTGTATCCACACTTGATTCGTCAATTGATTAGACTGCCATTTTTAAGCTTGTCGGCTAAAACTAGTCTAGTACTTAGTCTGTTTAAGCTAGATAGAAGAAAAGAATCGCACGAAACCTTCCGCCAGTATTTTATGGGGATTAGTAAAAAAATTCCGTATCATCAAACGGAGATTATAGACTTTATCGAATTAAATGAAGGACTGATGTATGCGCCAGCGAATGAGTTGCCTGCTTCCAAGGAAGTCGCGCAAAAGAGTCTGGTGAGTATGATTGAAGTGTATCGAGACTTGAGGTTGTCGAAGAAGCGGTATAATTATTAGATGGTTTTTATCCGGAGAGAAAAATGGCCGTAAGTTCTATCATACGAACTATTTCACTCATACAAAACAAAAAACACTTGTTAAAGTAGCATGCTACTTTAACAAGTGTTTTTCTATCACTCTTATAAAATTCGTTTACGGTTTAGTGGCATACTCATACAACGTGGGCCGCCTCTTCCTCTTGATAATTCGCTTGCGACGATTTCTAATACTTCGATACCGTTCTCGCGAAGTAATGCGTTTGTGACGGTATTGCGGTCGTAGGTTACAACTTTTCCTGGTGCGATGGCTAGTGTGTTTGAACCATCGTTCCATTGTTCGCGTGGTCCGTCAATTTCATCGCCGTTACCACATGGGATAATGACAATGTCGTCTTTTTTCAAAGAGTTCTTTAAAACAGTTAGTAAGTCAGTTTCTACTCTAAGTGAAAGGTCGTCTTCATCAGGTTCGATAACGTGGATGGTCATAGATCCGTCTATGTTTTGGATGCCTGCATGCATTGTAAAGACATTTTTATCAATCATTGTGAATACTGTGTCTAAGTGCATCATTGCGCGGACATTTGGGATTTCAATTGCTAGAACTTGTTCAAATCCATTATTTTTGTTGAATAATTTTCTGGCAATTGCTTTTGCACCTTCAAGGTTTGTGCGTTGTGAGATACCAATCGCAACAACTTTATCACTAAGTACAATAATATCTCCACCTTCCGTTGAGAAGTCTCCTTCGTCACGGTTCATGATGATATCTGCCTCATCCAATTTATGTTCTGGATGGTATTTCGCGATCAATTCAACAAATAGCGTTTCACGGCTACGTGCTTCAAATGTCATACTATTAATACTCATGCCTGCACCAACAACTGATGCAATATCTCTTGTGAAGTACAAGTTAGGCATTGGTTTCATTAAGAATAATGGTAAGTCTTTTCGATCTGATTCATCTAAAAACTCAACTTCATTACGGTGAATTCCTGCAATTAGTTTGTTGATCATATCTAACGGTTCCATGTTTAAGAAGTAGTCTTTCAATGATCGTCGAATTGAATCTTTTGTAACGTTGGATTCTGTCAACATTTTATCCATGAAGTCTTCTTTTTTATTACAAACTGAAAAAGCTTCTGCTGCAAGGTTTTCAAGGTAAAGAACTTCAACGTCATTTTCTCTTAAAAGGTCTGCGAATGCATCGTGCTCTTGCTGCATAACTGGTAGATATGGAATATCATCGAATAATAATTCTTTTAACATATCTGGAATTAAATTTTCGATTTCTTTCCCTGGTCGTTTTAAGACAACAGATTTTAATGGTTCAATTTCTGAAAATACATTTAAATGATTTGACACTTGGCACCTCTTCTAATTATTTTAATTTATCATTTTCATAGCGATGCTGACGTTCTAAGTTAGGGAACCCTTGTTGGCGTAATGCTTCATAGACAATCATACACGCTGTATTGGATAAGTTTAGTGAACGAACATGTTCATCGTTCATTGGAATTCTCAAACAGTTTTCTTCATGCTCTTTCATGAAAGCTTCTGGTAAGCCGGTTGTTTCTTTTCCAAACATAAAATACACATCTTCGTCTGCTGTATAATCCACATCTGAATAAACTTTGTCGGCAAATTTGGTAATCAAGTAAAGTTTTTTGTCTCCGATTGATTCCATGAATGCTTCTAAGTTTTTATGTTGGTAAATTTCAACATCATGCCAATAATCTAAGCCAGCTCGTTTCAACTGTTTGTCATCAGTCTTAAAGCCTAACGGTTCGATTAAGTGTAATGGCGTGTCTGTTGCTGCACATGTACGAGCAATATTACCCGTGTTTGCAGGGATAACTGGTTCATACA
>CAZLGI010000012.1:4677-13790 GCA_964558995.1 uncultured Carnobacteriaceae bacterium
GCCGTTTCAATTTCAGTTATGGCTTCTTCCTCGGTCTCAATTTCTAAGCGTTCGTGGAAAAATTCCAAAAGTTCTGGGTTTGCTGCTCGCACAATTTTACTAATTGCCCAAGCTGCTGTTCCGCGAATCATTGGTCGCGGATCTTTTTCCATCACTTTTAATAATTCTGGAATTGCTGATCGGTCACGGTAGTTGGCTAACGCGATAATCGCATTTCTTTGTAGCGGCTTTTTCCCACGCCAAGAGCCAGCTAGAACACCAAACCTTGCTTTGAAATCTTTATTAGAAATTGTCAGCATTGGTTGTAGGACGGGGGTTTCCCGTTCTGGTTCGGGCTCCATCTCTAGATGTCGATGGAAATCTTTCCCTATATTGTATGGGCAAGTCTGCTGACAAATATCACAGCCATAAATGACGTGACCCATTTTTTTACGGTATTTTTCAGGCATGCTTCCCTTAGTTTGTGTTTGATAAGAAAGGCAAGCAATCGGATCTAATTGTCCGTTACCAAGAATCGCACCTGTTGGACAAGCCGTAACACAGCGCGTGCAATCACCACAGCCAAATACACCTGGAGCATCTGGTTCAAATTCAATGTCGGTAATAATTTCACCTAAGTAAACATATGAGCCAAACTCTTCGGTAATCAACAAACCGTGTCGACCTATAAAGCCAACGCCAGCCCGTTGAGCAACGACTGTATCGATTAGTTCTCCTGTATCAACCATTGGCTTAAAACGAGCCTCCGGATTTTTTTCTTTCATGAAATCAATGAGCTGGGTCATTTTATCACGTAAAAGCACATGATAATCAACACCCCAAGAAGCACGAGCAAATGCTCCGCGTCTTTCACCTTTCACACGTTCTGGTTTATTTAATGGTTTACTTGGATAAGCCAAACATATCGAAATAATAGATTTTGGTCGATCGAAAATACGATCCGGATAAATTCGTTCCTCTACCACACGATGTTCAAAACCGGTTGTATGTCCTTGTTCGTGCTGTTCTTTCAGAGGTTCGATCATGTAGTCAAAAGGCTCGGCAGTTGTAAAACCAATCTTGTCGATTCCAATTTCTTTACATGCTTCTATTACTTGCTTTTTTAAGGTAGCGCTCGTCATCTTGCTCCCTCCTTATTCTTCTATAATCTCATCAATTAGTATACCATTTTTTCCCAATAAAATAAAAAAAACGTATAGATTCGGTGTCTAGCACGGCGAATCAATACGTTGGATAAGGTCATTTTGTTATGACGTATAATGGCAATGATACTCTTACAAAATGATAGAACTAGTATAACACACTCTTTAAATTTGTAAATAGCTGTACCACCAGCCTTTAACATATTGAAGCATCTTAAGAAAACAGAGTATAATCCTGTACCAACTTACTGTTTATTTCCGATTAAAATCGTCACTGAAACGGTAATGGTTTTTAATGGATTTTCTATAGCTTTTTTTATTTGTTCCTCGCTCGCACTCCAAGTTAATGGCGTCATTGCAAGTAACCATTCATAGGACTCTTTTGTTAGTGTGACTTCATAAGTTACCTCATGTTGGCTAAATTCTGGATAAGCTTCCGCAAAGCGCTCAACAACTTGCTTGTTCTCGTATACGCGCTTCCCATTATCATCCGCATATAATTTCTCTCGTAACTCTTGTAAATACGCCGCATTTGGCACCACTTTGACAAGGGTTCCGTTTGGCTTCAAAATCCGATCAAAGTCTTGGTAATGTGACGGCGAAAAGATATTCAAAATGACATCGAATTGCTCTTTTGAAAAAGGTGATTGAGCAAGGTCTGCCACGCACCAAAAAGCATCGTCAAAAAAATTAGCCCCAGCTAATTGAATCGCATCTTTTGAAATATCAAAGCCAATCTTCGTACCGGTCAAACCATTCTCACTTAAATAATGCAGGTGTGAGCCTTCACCGCAACCGACATCCAATACAGTATCAACGGTTTTATTTTCTAACAACTTCAGAATTTCAGCAAGTAGTGGATGGAAAAAACCTGTTTCAGCTAAACTTTTTCGCTTTGAAAGCATCTCTCGATCATAATCATTTTGGCCAGCCTTTAGTAATAAATGTAAGGTGCCTTTTTTGGATAAATCGAATTGATGGTTATTTTGACAAAAAATACCATTCCCACTCACATGTTGAAAACTCTCACTACAAACTGGGCATTGAAATAATCCGAGATTATTTTCTAAAAACAGCCTACTTTTATCAATTTTCTTCACAAGTCATTCCCCTTCTAATAAATCGCGCTAGACACATTTGAAATCCTCTTTGTCTTGAAAGTCTACCATAATCTTAATCGCAAGCGCTAGACTTTTTAAGGGTCGATTATTTTTTACATTTGATTCTTTCTTTTTATCATCATCAGTGTTACTTGTTGTTGGGTCTTCAATTGATTTTTCTGTAATGAGCTCATTGTTTTTTTATTAGTCTAGCTCTCTAACTTCAAACTCAGTCAAATTTTCTGTTAATTCTGCACGGCGGCTTTCGTATTGTGGTGGCAGCATAACATCTGTCCCCATTGTTTCGTGAGATTCGTCATGTGCAAAACCTGGTCCGTCTGTTGCAATTTCAAATAGGATTTCACCTTGTTCGCGGTAGTAAATCGCGTTGAAATAGTTTCTGTCTTTTACTTCAGTAACATGGTGTCCATGCTCTGCAACGTGCTCTTGCCATGCGCGGTGCTCTGCGTCATCTTTTGCTCTCCAAGCGATATGGTGAACCGTTCCGATTCCCATTCTACCTTTTGGAACAGCAGTTTTTATCACGTCTACCGTGTTACCGATATCAGCAGATGAGCGGTAACGAACAACATTGTCTTCTTCTGCTTCTTTTTCTAAGCCCATGACATCTTGTACAGCTGCCATTGTTTGTTCAGGCTCTAATGAATATAAAACTACGCCCGCAAAGCCTTTGATTGCAACATCTGGTGTCACTTCACCAAACGTCCACGTGTTTTTATCACCCTCTTCACGTTCAACTAATTCTAAAATTAAACCATGAACATCTGTGAAACGGATATAAATTTCTCCAAAACGCTCTACTTTTTCAAATTTAATTTCAAACTTTTCTAGACGTGCTTCCCAAAATGGTAAAGCACCAGTTGGTACAGCGTAAGTCGTCACTCCAACTTGACCGCCACCTACTTTTCCACTGTATGATCGTTTCCAAGGGAAGAACGTAATAATCGTTCCTGGCTTACCACCTTCGTCTCCAAAATATAAATGATATGTACCCGGATCGTCAAAGTTCACTGTTTTTTTAATTAATCTTAGACCCAGAACACCTGCGTAAAAATCGACGTTCTCTTGTGCATCGCCAACAATAGCGGTGATATGGTGGATTCCTGTTGTTTTCATATAATGATTCTCCTTACTCTTAATTAATTTATCTCTAATTCAAACTAATTATAACAATGGTTTTATTTTAAGTCAAATTTATTTTGTAAGTTTGTGAAATCCAAGCATTTAATACTGTTATTAAAGCATTCCATTTGATAAATATAACCAAAAAAAGAAGACTAAAAAATTAATTTTAGTCTCCTCCTGATTTTATGGTACTTCTAAATCGTAAATTTCAATATATGATTCCTCAGGTGTTGCATTTTTCAATAACTCTTCATTACCCGCTGGAACATCTAAGAAAATTGGCATTGCTGTATTAACTGGCTGCGTTCCAAACTCTCCTTCAGCCAAGGTAAATTCCATGTTTTCCCAAACCGGTGACTCCCCTACTATGAAATTCAACGTAAAGGTTAAATCTGCTAGAGGTTGATTGACACGGTTGATCCCCATGAAGAATGCTTGCAATTTTCCATTTTCATTCTCAATATGGTAACCCGTATAACTCAAGGTAAACAGTTCTTCGTCACCTAAATCGGCATTATAAGCAACAAAATCTTCTGCAACTGTCATAATTTCATCATAAATTTCTGTGCCTTCATCGCGTTGTAAAGCAGTTGGAACATAAACTTCCAATGCTACTTTTTCACCCGGGTTAGTTGCAACCGGCGTTTCAGAACTTACATCACTTTCGCTTGTTTCATCCGGTAGTGATTCAATTGCCGTGTCTGATACTTCAGTGGGCTCACTCTCCACTTGAGACTCTGTTGTATCTATATCTGTTCCATCATTTTCGTTTCCACCATCATTTGTACAGCCTACTACAAAAAGTAAAGCTAGTAACCAAACAAATTTTTTCATCTCTATCATCCCCTGTTGTTTGTTAACTAAATAATAACACAGCAGATTATTATGGAAAAACAATATGACTATTATACAAATAATCTTTTTTGTAATTCCAAGCGAATTTCCTTGCCATGATAGAGAAAAATCGACACAAGCATAACAAAACTTAATGCAATCGAAATCCATGATGGAATCGTTGTCGTGACCCAATTAAAAATCAAAAATAAGGTCGGAAGCATCCCAATTAAGACAGCCGCTAGTAAATATAAAACATAGTCGCCGACTTCCATTTTGATTAAACGAACCGCTAGAAACATCCCTAAAATCGCGGCACTACAAACAATCGGCATCGCATAAGTTGTCGACCAACCTGTCCAGCCACTCGTATAATCCGTATAAATACAAATAGCTGATAGAGAAATTAAGACATACAATAAACTCTTGGCTAAATTTCTTCGTTTCCTAATAATAATTAGTACGACGAGCCACATCGTCATGATGCCAAATAAGGCGCCTTGCAAACCGAATATTTCACCACGCCATATTAAGCCGACTAAGAAGGTTGAAGAAATGATTGCCATTGAAACAAGTAATAATAGCTTGGTAACAATCGAACGGTCAAATTTCAAAGGCACAGCTGGATAAGGATTGGAGACCTTTTTCGAACCTTTTTCCAAAACGGTTGAACAAAGTGGACAGCTCGACCATTCTCCCTTCACCTCAACTTGGCAGTTTGGGCATTTGCTCATTGCGTGTCGCCTCCTAACTCTTCTTGTGTGACTTTATTAACTGCGATGGTCACAGGAATGCCTTTGTCAGTAAGCATCGTAGCGTAGCGTTGCTGGATGGCTGTTTCAACGTAGGGACTGGTGAACGTAATCGTCAACACATCGCCATGACTCACAGCGCAAAACTGCGGTCGAATCGCGATTGTTTGAAAATATATTTGTTCGATTAAATGATCAATTGATTCACTAAATTTTACGCGGCCTAAATTTGAAATAGCTAAAGTTAAATTTCGGTTGTTCTGCATATTAATCCATTTTAAGATTAAATCTTTTAAGGGACGAATCGCAAAACGACCAATCGACTCGTACTCGAAGTCGATTAAGCGTTTGAGCCATTTTTCTAAATTGTCTTTAGATAATTGTGGATCAAATTGGGCTTTTAATTCCTGACAGATTTCTTCGATTGAGGGTTCTTTTTCTGCTTGATAGCGATAAGCTAATCGAGTCGTTGAGAAGAAATTCCTGGCTGAATGTGATGGAAAGAATTGTCGTAAATTTATCGGTACTGAAACAGCAATTGTTTCGTTTCCTTTGAAATCAGTTGCTGATAAACGAGTTGCTTCCATGAACAAAGCAGTCAAGTAAATCGTAAGCGACACGCCATACCCCCTTGCTTCTTCAAGCAGTTGCTTAACCGGCATTTCCATTTCAACGACTCGAGGTCGGTTATCTGGCGTTAAGGTGCCCTTAACTTGATAAACTTTTTGCTTACCGTCATCAAGTTCGGCAACTGGCATTAAAAATTTCTTCGCTTTTCTCCCATACCCTTTTGCCACTTTACTTGCTGCTTTTCCAATATTACCAAAGTTCTTGAAAGCTGATTGAGTTGCCGTCTTGAACTTTTTTTGTTCCTTGGTTCGAAAATAACGTTCAAAACTATCTTCCGTGAGTTGACCAGAAGGCAGTGTTTTTCGAAAAGGCTCTTCTAATCGCTGGGTGTCTGGATATTTGAGAAACAAATACTCCTGAAGTAAGTCCTCAAAAAACCACATTGCTCCTGTTCCATCTGCTAAGACGTGGAAAACCTCTATACTAATTCGCTTTTTCCAATGAACAACTCGGAATAAAAGCTCTCTGCGATCAAAATGATATAAAGCTTCACAAGTCGGATTGATATCTAAACCAATGCTTGGTTTTAAATTACTTTCTTCCAAATAATACCAAAAAACACCTCGCCGTAAGACGCTGTGATAGAGTAAATATTGCTTATAAACCTTGTCTAATGCTTCTTGGAGTAGAGCTGAGTCGACCGTTTCTGAAACTTCTGCACTGATGCGAAATACCTTTGTATCACGGGTCGACATGGCTGCTAAAAAGATATTAGAAGCATTATCCAAACGCACCCAATTTTTACGCTGGCCTTTCTCCTTTCGTTCCATCTTGATCACTCCCTTTTAACCTGCCATCTAGAAACTGATTCATTAAATAATACGTATTTCTGACGATTGGCATTGCGATTGGTCCTGCTAAATAATTATGGATTGTCTCATTCGCTCGGAAAATTCGAACCTTATTCCCAGCTTCACGCAAGGCTCTTCCATAAGCTTCGCCCTCATCTCTTAGTGGATCAAACTCGGAACTAATAACTAAAGTTTCTGGCTGATTCGATAAATCATCCGCAAGTAAAGGTGCAATATAAACTGCTTGTCGAGCTGCTTCATTTGGTTCATACATTTCCATGTATTCTTGCATTTTCTTGGCAGTCAGTCCGTAATCATTTCCATACTTTTGCACACTTTCAAAAGGACTTTGATCACTATGATCCCAGTAGGTAACCGGGTTAATTAAAATTTGTTTTTTAGGCACTGGTTTCCCGTTATCACGTAGACGCAAAGAAACAGCGGCAACGAGATTACCACCTGCTGAATTCCCGACTAGGCAAATTTTACTTGCATCCATAATCTCAGCAATTTCTGGATTTTGGAGCAGTACTTCTGCAACCCGGTAACAGTCATTAAAGCCTGCTGGAAATGGATGCTCTGGGGCTTTTCGATAATCAACCGACATAACCGTTCGGCCTGTTAAGTCTGCCATTCGAATACAGTCTTTTGTATAAGTATCAATATTTCCTAGCACCCAGCCCCCACCATGGAAAAACAGTAATATTTCATCACTCGTTTTTTCATTAGGCTGAAAAATTCTGACAGGTACTTCATGTGTGCCATTCACCGAATAAATTTTCCGGTCCATCACTCGGAAATCTTCCTTTGGTTTTCGAGCTAATAGATCTTGCATTTTGCGTACCCAAATATAATCTTCTTGCATATTAATTAATGGTGATGAAACAAGTTTCAAAACGAATTTTATTATCGGATTCATAGTCGCGACCTCTGACTTTCAATTTAGTTTACATTTCTTTGCTTAAGAATGCGGTACAAATCCTGGCATGTCAAGACTTAAGGAGGATTCCTTTGCCTTAAATCATTCTTTCTCTGCTCTTGTCCATGCCTTTTCTGCGATCCCCAATGCGCGTAACTTCGAACTCTTTTTATATTGGTGGGCCTGTTGTTGAACTAAGATGTCGTGTAACAAGGACACTCCCTCCTCTAAAAAGTCGCCCTTATTCAACATGACACATTCTGCGCGGGCTCCCATGGCTGCATCTGTAATTTCTGCTCGTGTTGGAATCCCATCTTTCACTAAGGTTTCAAGCACTTGGGTTGCCCAAATCACTGGAATATGTGCCGCTTCACAAATCCATAAAATCTCTTCCTGTAATTCTGATAGACGTAAAAACCCTGCTTCAACAGCCAGGTCACCACGTGCAATCATAATTCCAAAATCACTTTTTCCTGCAGAAGCAATAATAATATCGACTAAATTATCGATGCTTTGAAGCGTTTCAATTTTCACAATAATTGGTATAGCCTTTGCTTTTTCTTTGCCGTAAATATCGACTAGTGTTTCCTGCACACTTTCAATATCAGACACATCTTTAACAAAAGAAATTCCCAGCATGTCCATGTTTTCTTGAACATCAATTAAATCTTTACGATCCTTTTCTGTTATTAAAGGAATTTTGATTTTAGTATTTGGGAAATTAATCCCTTTTTCTGCTTTAACCCGAACGCCTTTTTCTTTGCTAGCGATATCGACTCGAATAATTGCCCCTTCTGGCTTGACCTCAATCACTCGCCCTTCGATTACACCATCATCAAGCGCAACTGTATCGCCTTTTTCTAAATTCTCAAGAATGTCTTTATTTTTACAACCTAAGACAATTTCTTGGTCATAAAAATTGTATAGGCGTTCTTCACCCGTTATAAAAAATGTGTCATTTACTTTTAGTCGAGCATCTTTCTTTTTCGAATAAAAAGAATCGACACGAATTTTTGGACCAGCGATATCATAATAAATGCGACATGAACGCTTTGTTTTCTTTTCTGCTCTACGAATGTTTTTTACCATCTTTTCCCAAATATTTTTATCATCGTGCCCACAATTTATTCGAACAATCTCCATACCGTTTTCCAATAAATTCACGACAAAGTCTAAATCCTCACTTGCTTGAATCGGCATAGTCACCATAATCCCAGTGTAACGCTCAGTTGATTTCGGGCCTAAGACGCGCTTGTAATTTTCATTTAGGAGATCATAACTCATTTTCTCCATTTCTTCTTGGCTAATTCGTTCCAAATCATTAATTGGCTTATCGAGTATTTTTTTCAGTACTAAGACGATCATGTTTAATTGTGGAAGAACTTTCGCTTCCATGCGTCCTAAAGAAGACAAGCCTAACTGTGATAATTGCTCCTGCAACTCACGAATATCTCGTCGACGCAAAGCCACATAATAAGCTAAATTTTGCGCACTCTCTTTGAAAGCCTCTCGTTCAATTAAAGGTAACCATTTTTGATACAACTTATTACCCTCTTCAACAACATTCTGCCGTAGTGAATCAATCGCTTGGTAAACTTCTTCTAAACTATAAATTCTATTTTCCTTTTGCATCTCATACACCTACACTTTCTCAGGATGTCTCTTCACAGAAATCGCTTCTCACTGTCATTATAGCATTGGAGGATAGCTAAAAAAAGGAAAGCGGAATGAGTTAGTTTGGTGGCGATCTCGAATTTGATTATCGAGATCATCGCACTTTTGCCAGAAGTCGGAAGTGA
>CAZLGI010000012.1:13890-19589 GCA_964558995.1 uncultured Carnobacteriaceae bacterium
AAAAAAAAACACGGAAAAAAAGGACAGCATTAGTTAAACTTCAACCAATGCTGCTCTTTCAATCACTCACTCAAAATATCTAAAATTTCATCCTTACTCAAACTAGTTAGAGCTTGTTTGCCTTCTGTAATAACTTGGTCAATCAATTCTCTTTTCTGTTCTTGTAATTCATTAATACGTTCTTCAATCGTTCCGGTACAAATCATTCGAATGACTTGAACCTTTTTCTTCTGTCCGTAACGGTGAACGCGGTCAGTCGCTTGACTTTCAACAGCTGGATTCCACCAACTGTCATATAGAATAACCGTATCTCCACCAGTCAAATTCAAGCCGGTTCCACCTGCACGTAATGAAATCAGGAATAAATCTTTTTCCCCTTCGTTATATCGCGTCGTCAGTTCTAAACGATCGATATTCGGTGTGCTGCCATCGAGATAGAAATAGTCACGGCCTTGTTCACGTAGACGCTGTTGAATTAACTCTAGCATTTTCGTGAACTGGGAAAAGAGAACCACTCGCTTGCCATTTTCTCTTGCGGTGTCTAAATATTCCATCAGACGATCGAGTTTAGTCGACTCACCTTCGTAGGTCGGGTCTATTAGACGCGGATCACAACAAATCTGACGCAGTCTCGTCAAACCTGCCAAAATTTTAATCCGATTGGACTCTAAACTCCCTTGCTCAATCATTTCGTTCGTTTCATTTCGCAGAAGTCTTAATTGTGATACATATAATTCTTTTTGCTCTTTAGATAATTCAATGTATTCAACCGTTTCAACTTTATCCGGCAAGTCTTTCAGCACATCGCGTTTCAAACGACGTAAGACAAATGGACGGATTTTCCGATTGATTTGTTCAATTTCCAATTGCTTGAATCGTTTTTGTGACGTAAACAAACCAGGTACAACAATCGAGAAAATCGAGTATAACTCGCCCAATTGGTTCTCTAAAGGCGTTCCACTCAAAGCAATTTTATTATTTGCTTTAAGCTCTCGAACTGCTCGCGTCGTTTTCGCAGTATTATTTTTCACAATTTGCGCTTCGTCTAAAATAATCGTGCGGAAATTTAGCTTGTCATACATGTCTTTATCTCTAAGTAAAACAGGATAAGATGTAATCCACAATGGTACCTTTTTATCGGTTGCCTCTGTGATTGCGGTTTCTCGTTCTTCTTTCGTGCCAGTAATTAAAATGGTCTCGACACTTGGAATAAACTGTTTACTTTCCTTTTGCCAGTTATACAACACACTAGACGGACAAATGACGAGTATTGGTTTCGAGTCATCCTGTTCAAGAGTCGAAGCAATGTATGTCAGTGCTTGAATGGTTTTCCCAAGTCCCATATCATCTGCCAAAATGCCACCAAAGCCAAACTCATCCATCATTTTAAGCCATTGATAGCCCTCAACTTGGTAAGGTCGTAAATCTGCATCTAGTGCTTTTGGCAATGGGTAATCTTTCGCTTCCAAATGGTCCAAACGAGCCAGAAACTCCCTCACAGGATTTTTCAACTCTGCTCGATTTAATTGATCCTCATCTAAGGAAAAAATTCGGTGCAAAGGTAAATCCATTTCCCTTTGTACTTGGTTCGGCGAAATTTCCATCTTTTCTAGAGTACTTTGGTATTCTTGGAAAGCTTGATCTTGTAAGTTAACCAAACGGCCATTAGACAAACGACGGTACTTTTTGTTCGCCATTAAATCCTTCATAATCATCTGTAAATCTTCTTCGTTGATGCCTTCGATATCAAAGGTAATATGTAGCAAATTGTTTTTCTGATTCATATCAATCACAAGTTGCGGTGATTTTGGCGGTGTATACAACATCTGTTCCATGCTAGAGGTTGAATAAACTTCCATCAACTCAGTAAATTGTGGCAAAGCATCAAATAAGAAACGATAAATTTCTTCTTCGTCGCCCAAGGTCAAACTCTTCCCTGCCATGTCAAATGGAAAATCAAAATCGAATAGCAGATTTAAAACTTCACCCTCGCGCTCTAAATCTAACAACATCGTTTCTGGTAGACTCTGATCGTCTTCTTGGAACATTAACGGATTATAAAACTGCCCACCATAATGAAATTCCAAATCCATCCACAATAAACCGTCGCGCCAATCTAAGTACATTTTTACTTCTAAAGGCTCTTTGTGGTACTCTTTTTTAATTTTTTCCGCGATTTTAACTGGAAAACGTTTTGTAATCGAAGGAATTGAATTCATCAAGAACTCCTTCATTAACGCCTTTGGAATCAGAACTTTGTTGTTGTCCTCTTCTACCAAGGCCAAAACAATCGTACTAATAATCCGAACCTCTTCGTCGGTCAAAAAGTAAATCTCGTCTTGATGAATCAAAGTTTTACTTGACGGATAAAATGAAAAATCATTCAAAGCAGGTTCTGCCAAAGAAAATTGATAAAGCGTATCATCTTCAGGCGCATTCGTTATTTCAAAAGGTACAGGCAAAATTGCCTCGCCTTCTTCAAAAACAATTGGCTCTGGGATATGTTGTGAATCATTGTCTCGGTGATTTCTTTTAATCAAGTAGTGTTCTGTGTTAATGACGCGGTTCAAAAAATCTTTCATTAAGACAGCTGGCAATTCTAATTCACTTTTGTTTGCGCTGCGATAACTGTAATAACTTTGAGATTGGAAATGATAATTTTTCAGTTCCAGTAATAAATACAACATTTCTCTATCAGCCGTTCCGATATAATGTTCGGCTGGATCATAAGAAAAATCCTTGCCAAAATAAACCGGACGTTCGTTCAGAAATGCCTGGGCGTTTTGTTCGATATCTTTTACTTGGTAAAGCTTCTCTCTACCAACTTTTAGGCGAATCGAACTAACATCTTCATCGTCCATCGACTCAAACGCAAGATGATACTCGAATTGAACCTTTTTTCTGCCGCGAAAGCCCGTGTCTGCATCCAAAAGATCCGCCATTTGATTCATAATATAACGGGCCGCTTGGTAGTCATCATTTTGAGGCGAAGGAATAGGAGTTGGTCGTGTATTTTCGTTATGTTCTTCTGCACGTTCATTATAAGCCAACATGGTCGCAACAATATGTTTACATGCCCCAGCGTAAGATTGATAAGCAGGACAGCTGCAAGAATAACTCATGTTTTTTTTCACTTTTAATTCAACATCGTATTCATGCACACCGTAAACCAGCGCATCAACTAAAATCGTGTCATTATCTATCGGAGTCAAGCCTTCGATACGTACTTTGTTTCCTCTGTATAGAGATTTCCCTTTTTCAAACGTCGATCTTTTGAAAACTTCATCTTCTATCGTGTCATTCGTTAGAACTTTCCATTCCAATAATTAATTCACCCCAAAAATAGTAGTTCTCTTATTATACCACACCCATCATTCTTGGGTGAGTTGATTGATTTCTTCTTCTGGTAAATCTTGGTAAGGTAAGAAATAAATAATGCAAAAACTAATAACAAAAGACCCTGCCATAATAATTAAACCATTAATTAGGTTGCCAAAAGAGCCATCTGGTGCGATAAATGCTGGAATGGCAGTAATACCAGGGTTTACAAAGGCATAGGATACGAAATTGCTTAAGCCGGCATACAAACCGCCTAAGCCTCCACCAATAATCGTGGCTGTCATTACCTTTTTCATCGGGATAGCCACACCGTAAAGCGCTGGTTGAGACACACCAAGGAGCGCAGTTACCGAAGCAGACACACTATATGCACGGTATTCTTGACTTTGCGTTTTCAAAACAACAGCAACGGTTGCCCCTGCTAAAGCTAAGTTGGCAGGCAACAAACCTGGTGTCATAAATGATTCAAACCCTTCTTGGGCAAGTGTTTGTGTCACGATTGGGAACAAGGAATAATGCCCACCTGCCATCACAAAGAACAAGCCAAAAGCACCTAAAATAGTTGTCACTAACCAATTGGCATACTGCGTCAACCAAGCAATTCCTGCACCCATTAGATTTCCTAAGAAGGTTCCAATCGGTCCTAATAATACTATTCCAACAATCGCCGTAAATGACAGCACCAGAACTGGCATGAACACCCCACTAATGACTTCTGGTAAGATTTTCACAAAAAAGCGTTCAATATAACTTTGTGCCCAAACAATTAAAATAATTGGAATGACACTATTGGTGTATGATCCAGGGACTAAAGGAATGCCAAAAAAGTCTGCGGTACTTGTGAAGTCCATTGAAGCAACGACATCTGGATGAAGTAAAAATAAAGCCACCGCAGTTGCCAATATTGGATTGGTCTTAAATACTTTTGCAGAGGAATATGCTAGTAATACTGGTAAGAAATAAAAAACAGCATCTGAAATTCGCGTTAAGATAAATTCTTCTGCAGTGTCCGTTTGAATAAGCCCTGTAGTATGTAAAAGAATCACGATTCCTTGCAAAATACCTGCTGCACTCAAAGCAATTAAGTTTGGTGCAAAGATGTCACGCAAACCATTTAATAATTTATCCAACAATGATGATGTCTCTTCACTTTTATTTTCCATTTTTCCTACTCCTTATTTAGTCAGCTTGAATTGACGGCTAACACTTAGTATCTATTGATTTTTCATAAGCTAGGCGTAAGTCTCCATTTTCTAAAAATACGTGGCCACAATAAGTATAGCCTGCTTTTTCAATTGCTCGATGCATACTTGTATTTCCTTCGTGAGTATCGATTCGCATGCTGCCAAAACCATGTAATCTTGTCAATGTTTCAGAAATATCAAATACACGCCCCATCACACCTTGTCCTAGCATATCATTGGCAACTGCCACCCGATGAATAGCTGAATAAGGGCGATCAGTCAGCCATTCCCCATTTTCGATGTGTTGGTAAAGTGGGTCTTCACCAAAAAACAAAGCTAGAACTGCGACTAATTGATTATTTTCATAATACAAGTAACTATTGCCGCCTTTAATATCAGCTTCAATCCCTGCTTCATTTGGGTAACCATCTTGCCATTGATCAATTCCGCTATTTTTCAAATTTACTTTTGCGTCATTAATGATTGCCATAATTTCTGGGATATCTTCGATAGCTGCTTTTTTAAGGTAACAGTCTGACTGATTAACTATTTTTTCATAAGCATGCCAAGTTTGATCTGTATTTAGCTCGCCTGTATAGAGGTAGCCATTTTTTTCAATCGCACGTTTCATGCTCTTATTGTCTGGGTGAGTATCTAAGCGTAAGCTGGGAAAGCCTTTCGCAGCACTTATGAAGCCTACCGTATCAATGATTTTTCCAATAATATTTTTGCCACGCATATGGCTAGAAACTGCGATACGTTTCAATATACTATAAGGTAGCTGAGACAACCATGACCCATTTTCTAGTTTTTCATAAATAGGATCGATCCCGAAGTAGAGAGCAAAAGTTGCAACAATTTTTCCGTCTTCACAATAGACGTAGGAGCTTTCATTTATAATGTCGTCAAGTAATTCTTCGTTACTTGGGTAATCGTCAGTCCACATGTCGATTCCCAGTTTCTGCAGCATTTCCTTTCCTTCTAGAATAATGTCACGTTGATTGGATAAATCTGCTAAAGTTGCTCTTCTAATCAAGCTAGCCACCTTCTTTCTTTTAAATTCCATTTTTAACTATACCGTTATTCCCCTTTGTTCGTCTACCCTTTTCGCTGATTTTTTCAAATTCTTTTTTTGTTATGCTATTAGGAAATTCAATCGTAAAATTAGGTTATAAC
>CAZLGI010000013.1:0-18577 GCA_964558995.1 uncultured Carnobacteriaceae bacterium
TTCGCATATTACACAGGCTACGGACCTTTTTAATCGAAATTATAGAAACAGCGCAGGCGAAAGCCGGCGCTGTTTTTTTGACCTCAGAATCGCTCCCATACCTAATAATTGTAGAATCTCAACACTATTAGGTATGATATACTTAATCAACAAGAAGAATTCATTAATGGATGTGGTCTTTTACTTCGGCTTATACGCCTATGAATCATTCTTTTCTCCTTAACCACAGCATCGACTATTTTTCCAATTAATGGAAGAAATAATTTACGTACCATTTGTAATTTTGTTTACAGGATTCATTTTTTGGCTAGATCGTCAATTAGCGATTTGGCTGATGAGAAATGATAAAAAAATTAGAATAAAAGGATGGGATAATGATGTCAGCAATTAAATTTGAAATCGTCGCACATATTGGTGTATTAAGTGAATCAAAAAGTGGATGGAAAAAAGAATTGAATGTGGTGAGTTGGAACGACGGTGAACCGAAATATGACATTCGTGACTGGAGTCCGGACCATTCAAAAATGGGCAAAGGGATTACCTTGAACGAAGAAGAAATTGGTCAATTACGTTTATTAATAATCAATTAAAACAAGTGCTAACTCTGACATATGGGGGTGATGATTTGAGCGAAGAATTGAGCATTTATGACACGTTGATGAAGGAACGAGAACACTCACCGGAGTTGCCTTACTCCTTTCAAAACGAAAGATTGGCTGGTAAAGAAGACACCTTATTTATTTTACTAACAGAAGGCGTATCTTTTTCTCAAAAAGAAAGTCTCGCGCTGCAATGTAGTCAGATTTTGCAAGAGGTTACTATGGAAGATTTCACGTTACCAATTCCAAAAATAAGAGCATTTCTCGAAATTTACCCGATGAGATTATTCTTTATCGAATTACGAGAGCGTCTGTGGCTTATGCTTGAAGCAGAGCAAATAAGCGCGCAAGCTCTACACAAAATTGGGATGAGGTTGGTGCGGAATAGTCCGAAGACAGAAGAGGTCAAACTTGGCCTGGTATTATTAGGCTTTTCAGCTCACGATTTAACGCAGCAACTTTTCAAAACATTTGGTTATCATAGCGATTATACAATTTACGTTGCCGAAAGTTTGCACCATTCCCACTTCAATAAAAATGACTTCCTTTTCGACTTAGCCCAGCATACAATTGGCTACGGAAAGTTAGCAGCTTTATTTTTGATGAAGCCAATCACTGATAAACAGCGCAAGTGGGTGTTGAAGAGCGGTGTTAGAAGCACGTTCTTATCCAATGTTTATGTCAATTTGGCACTGCAAAAAGCAGATATACGTCATTATTTAGAAGCAGTGACAATCACTAAAGAGAATTTTTCAGAAATTTCCTACCTCTTAGCTTATCGCGAAAGTAAGGAAGACGAGCCAATTAATGATGAGCTGCTTCAACTGATGGAGAAATTTGTCCGCAGCCGTGAACATGGGCGAACCTTTATTGATCAAGCTGCCTTAGTCATTATCTGGCTGCAGCTAATTGATAGTTGGAGGCAAGATTATCAATACTTAGACGATCAAATCGAAGAGGACGCCCCTTTAGAGGCATACTGGGATAAGCGTTTTAACCAGTACGAAGATTTAATTCGAACGATTGAGATTTTCTTAAACAATGAAAAGTGGCGTCACATTGCAACAAAAGAAATGATGACTCCACACGAAACGGATTTCTTAATCGTCAGCGTTTTACAATTTTTGGAAATGAAACCAAGTATGCGTTCATTTACCCCGATGTTAATGCGCAATCCCCTTGGCTTAAATCTATTAGATTTCTTTTTAGTGCAATATTACAGCACCTATTTTTCTGACGTCAGCCATTACCTTGATCAACTACTAAATCAAGACCTTTTCCGTTCACGCTTGCAGTTTAACGAGGACGAAGAAACAAAGTCTCAAGATTTATTAAAGGTAAATCTGTGGTTGGAACAATTTTTAAAAGGGATGTTGAAAAATAATCGCTTTGACGAGCATTGGTGTCTCAAAACCTTGCACTTTTATCATCCCAAAATTCGTTATCTCTCTTTAAAGGCTTTACAGAAATACAAAAATAAGTGGATCGGACAGGGCAAAGTTGAAAAAGCACTCGAGGAGTTATATCAACTTGAGAAAAATCAGCGTAACAGGCGTCTCCTGCGGTTACTACTCGGGATAGAAGGGGAAGAAGACAAAGAGCAAGTCTACCTCAAAATCGCTAATCCAGTTAAAACAACTACCGCGACTGACAAAAAACTGATGACAACCTATATCGCAGGCATGCGTTATCGAGATTTGAGTAGTGTCGACCCAATTGTTGAAAAGGGCACGATATTTCAATTGGTTCGAGAAGCCAATAATTCCTTTGACAAGTTTGCTATTGCCGTGACGTTAGAAAGTGGCTACTTAATCGGCTATATCCCACGCGTAGACAATCGCGTACTGGCATCCTTACTCGACAATTATGAAGTCTTATATGCAATTTTCAAAAGTGGAGACATCTCAGACAATGAAGCAGAAATTTCAGTCATGATGAAAAAAGAAAAACCAACCTTTCCGCCCCTGAAACCATCAAGAAATTCAAAAGTCGTCCAATTTCCCAAAAGAGAGTAAATGAAAAAAGCAGCTAGTGACTTAAACGAGTCTAAGTCACTGCTGCTTTTTTTTAGCCAAATATTATTCATATTCGTTCATATAGAAGATACCAATTGTTCCCATACCAGTATGAGCAGAAATAACTGCACCAATCGGGTAGTCGATCACTTTTGCAGGTCCAATATTTAGTTTAATGTATTCTTTCATTGCATCAACAGTCTCATTATCATTCGTGTGAACAATTAGAACGGTTTGCTCGCTAATGTTTTTCGCTTCAGTTTTCAAGCGATCATACATTCTATTCAATACTTTTTTACGACCACGGAATTTATCTTGTGGCGTTAGCTTCCCATCAATAACTTCTAATAACGGATGGATATTTAACAAACCACCTAAGAAAGCACTAGACTTCGATAAACGTCCGCCTTCAGCTAAATAATTCAAATCTTGCACCGTGAAAATTGAAACAGTATGCTTCACCATAAAGTTCATACGCTCTTCAATTTCATCAAGCGAAAAGCCATTAGCCTTCATTTCAATTGCTTCACGAATCATCAAGCCAATCCCAAGAGAGGCATTTTGTGAATCAACCATGCGTAAATCAAAATCAGGGAAATCCTCTTGTACTTGTTTTTTTGCTAAAACAGCAGCTTGGTAAGTACCAGATAGTTCGGATGAAAAAGCAATATAAATCGCATGTTCACCAGCTTCAGCTAATTTTCTGAATAACGTATCAAATTTATCTAAAGGAACTTGACTCGTACTTGGATGTTTTCCTTCGTTAATGAATGCATAAATTTGGTCATTTGTTATTTCAAACATATCGATATATTCTTTATCGTCCATAATAACAGATAATGGCAACACTTCTACATCATGCTCTTGTAAATAAGATAATGGCAAATCACAAGCACTATCAGCAATAATTTTCATTCTTTTTTTCCTCCTAGAATCAAACAAAAGCTCTTTTCGACATTATATCATGTTTCTTCAGTTTACGGCTTTTTGTCAGCAAAAGTATTTTTAATTCTTTGCGAAACTCTCTCTGGAATCCCCAGTTTTTGAAAATCTTCAACTTCTGCAGCGCGAATATTTGTCAGCGTCCTAAAATGACTCAACACTTTCTTCCGAGTCTTCGGACCCACACCTTCAATCCGATCCAACTGCGAAGCAAAACTATTTTTCCCTCGTACTTGACGGTGGAAGGTAATCGCAAAGCGATGAACTTCTTCCTGAATGCGCTGGACCAAATGAAAGGCCTGACTTCTAGAATCTAATTCAATCACCTCATAATTTTCGCCAAAAATCAGTGAAGCCGTTTTGTGCTTATCATCTTTCACCATCCCAGCAACAGGAATATCTAAACCAAGTTCGTCCTCCAACACTTCCTTAGCTGCTCGAATTTGAATTTTACCGCCATCCATTAAGACTAAATCAGGCAAAGGTTTCTTTTCTCGCAACAAGCGCGTATAACGGCGGCGTACCACCTCTTGAGTTGTCGCAAATTCATGACTCCCAACAACCGTTTTAATCTTAAATTTCCGGTATGCTTTCCGATCAGGCTTGCCGTCTCGGTAAACAACCATGGCTGATACAGGATCCGTCCCTTGAATATTCGAGTGGTCAAATGCTTCGATGACTTCTAAATATTCTGTTCCCATAGCATCCGATAACTCTTGAATCGCACCGGTCGTTTTTTGCTGCTTTCGCTCAATCATCATGAATTTCTCAGTCAAAGCCAATTCACTATTCGTGGTCGCCATGTCCAAAATGCTCTTCTTATTGCCACGTTTTGGTACTCGTACATTCGTTTCCAATGTGTCTGCCAGTAATTCCGTATCGATTCCTTCAGGCACTAAAATTTCCTTAGGCAGAATATGATTTTGTTCCTGGTAAAACTGCATGATAAAAGAAAGTAATTCGTCTTCAGCCAAACCATAGCATGGGAAAAGGGCAGCCTCACGTTTAATTACTGTTGACTGACGCAATAAAAACACTTGAATTGAAATCCAACCACGATCTAAATGGAAAGCAAAAACATCACGATTCGTATAGTCACGTGACATAATCGACTGCTTCTCAACGGTTTCCTCAATGTAACGAATTTGATCACGATACTCTGCTGCTTGTTCAAAATCTAAACTATCAGCTGCGTTTTTCATTTTAAGTACTAAATTATTCTTAATATCTTTTACATCGCCATTTAAGAACCGTCTAATTTTATCTATTTGAATGTCATATTCTTCTTTCGATACATCATGATCACAGCAACCAATACACTGGCCCATCGAATAATACAAACATGCCCGTTTCTGATTTCGCGCACATTTACGCAAAGGATAGACCTTTTGAATAAATTGCTGGGTCTCCGTTGCAGAATAAACATGCGGATAAGGACCAAAATAAAGCCCGCCATCATTTTCAACGGTAGAAGAGATAATTAATTGAGGGTCCTTTTCATTGGTAATTTTTAAGTAAGGATACATCGTGCCTTGTTTTAGTTTAATATTATATTTCGGTTGATATTGTTTAATTAGACTAATCTCTAACAACAAAGACTCCTTATCTGTCTGAGTCACGATAAATTCGAAATGATCAATGTCCTTTACCAGTAAAGCCGTTTTCCCCTCATGAATCTGTTGAAAATAAGACTTCACACGACTCTTCAAATTCTTTGCTTTACCAATATAAATAATCTCACCATCACGATTTTTCATGATATAACAGCCAGGCAAGTCAGGCAACAACGCTAATTTATGATTGATTTCTTCTCTAGTCATTTATTCCATTCCTTTTTTACCTAGTCACATTATTATAACACACAAACGCCAGCCCCCATTCCCCCAACCCTTGCAAAAAGGACAGAAAGAACTTGAGCCACGAATGCATCAAACTCCATTAAAATAACTCACAAGCTTCCCACATCCCTTAAGCCATCAGTCGTTCCATCAATCCAGTGAGCACGAAGGTCTGTGTGGTTGCTTGTAGCCATGAAAAGGATGGAATGCGAATTACTGACCGTTCGCGTAAGCGACTAGGGGCAGTTTGAGGCTTCCAAGCCCGGAGACTACAGGCTCCGGGCGGTCCCATGGCTAAAAAAAGCAACCACACAGACCGAAGGGCGAACGACTACACAAGTGAAACAAACCAAAACAAGCCAAAAAAACACAGACGCTCAATTAAGAGTCATCTGTGTCAAAGCATCTAAATTAGATTCCACATTTCAACTGTGCAGCACAGTTGTTACATGTATTACAGCCACCCAAATCTTCAACCGTACCTATGCGACAGATTGGACAAGTATCACCAATCTCATTACCAATCGTTACGTTCGTTGATTCAAGGTCTGCGATTGTTTCAACTAAGAATGTTTTATCCTTGTTTACTTTTTTCGCATCTCTTTCATCATCTTTATAATCATCAAAGACGTTTTCTTCAGCTTTCAATGTTAGTACTTGGCTATCACGACTTCCATCAACATAAACCGTACCACCTTTAGCACCACCATCATACAAGCGTTCATAGATTTTTTGTACTTGCTCAACAGTGTAACCTTTTGGAGCGTTAACTGTTTTTGAAATTGAACTATCTACCCAACGTTGGATCGTTGTTTGAACGTCAACGTGTTCTTCAGGGTCCAAAGTCATTGCCGTTGTGAAGAAGTCTGGTAAGTTATCTGCATCTGCTTCTGGGTTACGCTCTAAGTACTCTTGAACGATTTCAGCTTTTACTTCGATAAATTTACCTAAACGACCACTACGGAAGTAAGAAAAACTGAAGTATGGTTCTAGACCAGTTGATACACCAGCCATTGTTCCTGTAGAGCCAGTAGGAGCAACAGTCAATAGGTGAGAGTTACGGATACCATATTTCAATACGCCTTCACGGACGTGTTCTGGCATACGACTCATATAACCAGTGTTTACAAATTTTTCACGCAATAGTTGTGTGTCCTTACCAGTTTCTCCAACTAGGAATGGGAAGCTACCACGTTCTTTTGCAAGTTCAATACTTTCTTCATACGCAGTTACTGCGATTGTTTCAAATACTTGGTCAATTAATTGGTTACCTTCATCAGAACCATAGCGAACGCCACAGTAGATTAACATGTCAGCAAGTCCCATGATTCCTAAACCGATCCGACGCTCACCTAGAGCTTGGACGCGGTTTTCTTCTAAGAAGTATGGTGTCGAATCGATGACGTTGTCTTGCATATGAACGCCCATACGAACTGTTTTTTCTAGTTTAGCAAAGTCAACCATTTGTAGGTCTTTGTTTACCATTTCAGCTAAGTTAACAGCTGCTAGGTTACATACAGAGTAGGGAGCTAGAGGTTGCTCACCACATGGGTTTGTTGCAACAACTTTTTGACCATATGCTTGAGCATTTGTCATTCCGTTCGCATTGTCAATGAAGAAGATACCAGGTTCTGCAGCGTAAGTTGCACACACGTTAATCAATTTCCAAAGCTCTTTTGCTTTAATTGTACGGTATGTCTTAACAGCATGTCCGTCTGCTTCCCACTCACGAACATCACCAACATTTGCCCACTCTTTATCATAATGAGCCATTTCTTCTGTTGAGTATTTTTCTACATCAGGGAAGCGTAGTGCGTAATCTTCGTCATTTTTAACAGCTTGCATGAAATCATCCGTGATACAAACAGAAATATTTGCACCAGTTAAGAAATCAGAATCGTTAACGGTGTAAGTACCACCTTCGTGCAACTTAATTTCAGCATCACGAATAACTGAATCATCAAAACCACCATTACCAGCAATGTTTTTGTAGTTCACAATACCTGTATACATGTTTGTTTCTTTAGGTGTATGAGGTGTGAATTTCAAACGATCATTTGCTAGCGTACGAATTTGTTCATCTTCAAAGTTTTCAATGATATAACGCAAAATACGAGGGTTTTGCATTTTTGAAATAATAAACTCGATGATATCTGGGTGCCAGTCAGACAACATAATCATTTGAGCACCACGACGCGAACCACCTTGTTCAACTAGGTGAGTCAGTTTCGCGATGTCATCTAACCATGAAACAGATCCACTTGAACGACCATTTACACCACGAGCAAGCGCATGTCTTGGACGTAGAGTCGAACCGTTCGTACCAACGCCGCCGCCACGAGACATAATTTCCATAACTTCTTTACGGTGATCAGAGATACCTTCACGTGAGTCTGGAACAAAAGGCATGACATAACAGTTGAAGTAAGTGACGTCTGTACCAGAACCTGCTCCGTATAGAACACGGCCAGCTGGAATAAAGTTTTTCTCTTTTTGTTCTTCGTAGAATTTCACAAATGCTTTATAACGTTTTTCAGGAGATGTCTCTACTTGAGAAAGTCCATGAGCATTACGCATTGCAATTTGTTCGTAATATAATTCAAGCGGTTTGTCTAAAGTAATAATCGAACGCGTGACAACACCATCTTCGTCTTTTGAAAAAGTATCAATATTATGGCGGTATTCTGGTGATACATCAATTTTTGCAGTACCTTCATCCCAATCAAGAGATTTAACAGTACCTGTACCACGAGCCGGATACTTAGGATCCTCTTTTACAGTTAAGAGTACTAAGTCACCTACTTTTAAGGTTGTCTTCTTAGTATCTTTGAAAGAGTAGCGGTCTAACATAACTAAACGCGCAACACCGTCATATGTAATGTGCATGTCTTCCGTAATCGGGAAAACTGCCTCAAACTGCTCAATGTCTTTGTTCAACTGAGCATAACCAAATTTTAAAGTGGAAGGTATTTCTGTAGCCACTTCGATCACTCCTATCATCATTATCATTGTCAACCACAACATATTGTGCTAGTTGAGTTGAACTCCTACTACATATACTAAAGGAGATACGCTTAAAATGCTAGCCCTTGGTTTTATGAAAAAAAAAGAAAGCAAGAAACAATAACCTTTGTAACAAAATTTAAGCAACATATGCAAGACCAAACTCAGTATGTTGAAATATCGTAAATCGATATAGAAGCCGTGACTGAGTATCTATTGTATAATAAAAGAAATGAGGAGGGGGAATAAATGAGAGCACGTATTATTTATAATCCATCTGCTGGACGAGAACAAATTAAGAAATATCTCGTAGATATTATGCAATTATTAGAAGAAGCTGGTTACGAAACGAGTACCTATCAAACTAAACCAGATCCTCACTCAACTGCACAAGAAGCTAAGCGCGCTGCTTTAGTGGGAATCGATATACTCGTTGCAGCTGGTGGAGATGGAACGGTTAGTGAAGTCATCAATGGCGTAGCAGGTTTAGAAAATCGTCCAACGATCGGTATTATTCCAGCAGGCACGACCAATGATTATGCTAGATCCCTTCAGATTCCGCGCAATGATTTTATCGCAGCAGCCAAACTCATCGCCTCAAAAAAAACGATACCCATGGATATTGGAAAAGCCAATGATGTCTACTTTATGAATATTGCCGCAGGCGGCTACTTGTCTGACATCACTTATGAAGTTCCGATTAAATTAAAAACTACATTTGGTTATTTAGCCTATCTCGCAAAAGGAGCCGAAAAATTGCCCCAAGTCAAACCAATTCGGATGCGAATTGAGTACGACGATGGTGTCTTTGAAGGAGAAGCCTCGATGTTTTTTGTGCTCTTGACTAATACAGTCGGAGGTTTCTCTAGCATCGATCCAAATATGCTAATAGGGGATGGCAAGTTTACGCTATTTGTCATAAAAACGGCTCAGATTTTTGAAATGTTACAAATTTTAGGCATGGTTTTACGGAATGGAAAACACATTGAACATCCAAGTGTGCTTTACAAACAAACATCTTTTGTGAAAGCAGAGTCTCTCGACGAACAAAAAATAATGATAAATTTAGACGGTGAATATGGTGGAGACGAGCCAACAACCTTTATCAATTTACAGCAACATATGAACATTATTGGCTGTCCTGAACACTACGCAAGTCCTGTCGAAGAAAAAGAAAAGCAGAATGCCTTTATAACAGATTTGGAAGCGTTGCAAAAGAGTGAAAGCTTGTAAAATGAAGGTCTGTTTCCTTCATTTAAATAAGATGGCTCAAAATTAAACTTGCTGTACTAACAATAAATATGATAAGATTGTCATTGGAGTTGTAAAAACTGGTACAGAATTGAACTGTGTTAAACACCAGCTTTTAAAGACGAGGAGGATCAAAGTTGGATAAGCATCAGAAAGAAGATAAACGACCTAAAAATCGTAGTACGATGCGAGCTTTAGCCAACTTTTCACAAATAGGAGTAACAATGGCTGCTTCTGTTTTGGTAGGTGTGTTTCTTGGCAAGTTTTTAGACGGCTTGTTCAAAACTTCGCCATGGCTGCTATTATTTTTTTCATTATGTGGTGTAGCAGCTGCAATTCGCTCTTTATTCAATTGGCCAAAAGAGAATAAATAGTGAGAATGCTAATAAAAGAGAAGAGGGATAGAATGCAATTAACAGATTTGGCTAAGAATATGATACGTAGCATCCTCATCATTGCAGTGATCTTTACTGTAGGAGTGGCAATCTACTATCGATCCTTAGACTTTCTACCTTTTATGCTAGGAGTGGTTCTCGGATCAGCAGTTAGCATTTACAAAGTTATTCTTTTAGAGAGTGCGATCGATAAGGCACTTGATATGGAGAAGAAACGTGCTGGGAATTATGTCAGTTTACAGCATTTATTGAGACTTCTACTTTCAGGGGTTGCCCTAGTACTTGGCGCTTTGGTGCCGTGGATAAGTTTGTGGGGAGTGGTTGTTGGGATACTAGCATTCCAACTTGCACTATATACGATTAAATCTACATCTAAAAGTTAGATTACTTAGCTTTTAATTTTTAGAAGGAGGTGACAGATGAGTGGGGTTAAATATAGAGAATCTCTGGGTTTTGGAAATCGCAGGACTTGAGATTTGGATCACCGAAACGATTGTCGTTACTTGGTTAATTATGTTGATTCTGATTGGGATTGCTATTTTTGCCAGAATTAAATTACGCAACTTCAAAAAGATACCAAGTGGCTTTCAAAATGCGATTGAAATCGTAATCGAGATGTTTGAAAACTTTGCAGTAAGCTCACTAGGTAAGCAACTATCTTATATTGCACCTTGGTTTTTCATGGTATTTGCGTTTATTCTAACGAGTGCTCTAATTAGTATCTTTGGCTTTAGAGCACCAACAGCAGACTGGGCAACAACGATTGCCCTAGCCTTAGCGAGTTTCTTCTTGATGCTCTTCATGGGCTTTAAACATCAAAAAGGAAACTACTTGAAAAGTTTCTTCGAGCCACACTTCATATTTTTTCCGCTGAACCTGATTGGTGAACTTGCAAAACCAGTTTCACTAAGTTTCCGTCTCTTTGGTAACATGCTTTCCGGTACGATTATCTTAACTCTCTACTATGCACTCACACCGTACTTTGTTCAAATTGGTATACCAGCTCTATTGCATGGTTTCTTTGACATCGTATTTGGCGCAATCCAAACCTATATCTTTGTCATCATTAGTTTGATGTATGTGTCAGGAGCAGCAGGAGATTAAGGAAGTAACTTAAAGAAGTTAGTAAGAAAAAATAAAAAAACAAAAATTGATTTGGAGGAATTTTATTATGGAATCATTAGCAACAGCAATTGGTGTTATTCACATCGCAGCAGCACTAGCATTATTTAACGGGGTATTTACAACTTTTGGACAAGCGAAAATCGTTTCTCAAGCAATCGAGTCAATCGGAAGACAGCCTGAAGCTACAGATGACATTCGTGCAACAATGTTCGTTGGTTTAGCAATGGCAGAAACATCAGGTATTTACGGTCTCTTAATTGCAATCATTATGCTATTCGCAAACCCATTAGTAGAAGTATTAACAACATTCTTGGGTTAAGAAATATGGGTAGATTTGATGCAGCAGTGAGGGAAGGAGGACGCATGAATTGAATAATTTCTTCATTCTTTCCACTCAAGTGGTGCCTGAAGGACGAGTTTTCGGTCTAGATACGCAAACCTTAATCTCAATTGGTTTACAATTGTTTAACGGGATCGTTTTAGCGATTGCGTTAACCTACATTTTGTATAAACCAGTTAAAGAGTTTATGGAGAAACGAAGCGACAAAATTCAAGGCGACATCGAAAACGCAGAAGTAACAATGGAAAGAGCAACGAACTTAATTGCCGAGTACGAAACGAAAATTAAAGAAATCGATAAAGAACGTGTAGAAATCTTGGAAGAGGCTCGTCTAGAGGCTGCGGAAGAGAGCAAACAAATCATGGCTGAAGCCAAAAAAATGGCTGATGAACTGAAAGAACGCTCACTTGAAGCTATTTCTGAAGACAAGAAACGTCTCGCAGAAGAATCACGTCTCCACATCATCGAACTTTCTTCTCTTATTGCCGAAAAATATATCGCCAAAAACATGGATGATGTGACACAAGGTAAATACTTAGAAGGAATGCTTGCTGAGTTGGAGGAGACATCATGGCCAAGTTAGAGAATCGCTATGCGAATGCATTATTAGAACTTTCAGCAGAAGGTAATACGTGGGAAGCCGATTTAGCTGATGCTAAATTGGTTAAGGAAATCTTGGACAACTCAGAGGTTCAAGCCTTTCTCATGCATCCACATATTTCTAATTCTGACAAACAAAATCTATTACACAAAACATTTAACGAAAAAATATCCGATAATATGATGGGCTTTTTATATTTAATGATTCGTAAAAGTCGCGAATCAACAATTGTTCCAGCGTTAATCGAATTCATGATTCATGCAAATAGACAACTCGGTCGAATTGAGGCAAGAGTTGTTTCAGCAATCGAATTGACAAAAGACCATTTAGAAACAATCCGAAAGTCACTGAAAAATCAGCTAGGGATGGACATTATGATGACCCCCATCATCGACCCTGATGTTATTGGTGGTTTTTACATTATGGTAGATGGCCGAATTTTTGATGGAACCGTTCGAAATGAATTAAACATGATGAAAGAACGCTTGAAGAGAGGAGGTTACATAGGTGCAAGTTCAACCTGAAGAAATAAGTAAAGTAATAAAAGAACAAATTAAATCTTACTCATCCCAGTTAGATTTTTCAGAAGCTGGATCGGTGATTCAAGTAGGGGATGGAATCGCACGTGTTTACGGCTTAGAAAGCGCCATGAGTGGTGAATTGTTAGAATTCGCTAACGGTACAACAGGAATGGCCTTGAACCTAGACGAAGACAGTATAGGTGTGGTTATCATGGGGTCTGATGCCGGAATTAAAGAAGGTGACCCAGTTAAATTAACAGGTCGAATGGCAGACGTTCCAGTTGGTGACGGCATGCTAGGTCGTGTCGTTAACGCATTAGGTGAGCCAATTGATGACAAAGGCGCAATCGCAGCAGACGGCTTCCGTAATATTGAAAGTCCTGCTCCAAGTGTAATCATGCGTCGTGAAGTAGATCAACCTATGCAAACTGGTATCAAAGCAATCGATGCTCTTGTTCCAATTGGAAAAGGGCAAAGAGAATTAATCATTGGTGACCGTGAGACAGGAAAAACTGCTCTCGGAATTGATGCGATTATTAACCAAAAAGGCAAAGATGTACATTGCGTTTACGTCGGTGTTGGTCAAAAAGCATCCACAATGGCACGTATTATTAAAGTATTAAACGAAACGGGTGCAATGGAGTATACAACAGTGGTCGTATCCACTGCGAGTGATCCTGCTCCGCTTCAATATATTGCGCCTTATGCAGGGACAGCAATTGCAGAAGAATGGATGCACAAAGGCAAGGACGTTCTAATCATTTATGATGACTTGTCCAAGCACGCGGTAGCATATCGTGCAATTAGTTTGCTCCTGCGTCGTCCTCCAGGTCGTGAGGCATATCCAGGAGATATCTTCTACCTACACTCGCGCTTACTAGAGCGTGCAGCAAGTATGAGTATAGAAAACGGCGGCGGTACGTTAACTGCTTTGCCGATTGTCGAAACTCAAGAAGGTGACATCTCTGCTTATATTCCAACGAATATTATTTCCATTACAGATGGACAGATTTACTTAGAAGCAGACCTATTCAACCACGGAATCCGACCAGCAATTAACCCTGGACTATCGGTTTCACGTGTTGGAGGTACAGCTCAAATTCCTGCGATGAAGAGTTTAGCAGGTCCACTGCGTATTGAGTTTGCTCAATACAAGGAACTATCAGTATTCTCGCAGTTTGGAACAGACCTTGATCAAGATACGTTAGAACGTCTTGCCCATGGTGAACGTATTATGGAAGTTTTGAAACAAGGCCAATACAAACCTTTGTCTGTAGAAAACCAAGTGTTAATCTTCTACGCCTTAAGCAAGCGTCATTTAATTGATGTAGAGACAAATCGTATTCGTAAATTCCAAAATGACTTAATTAAGTACGTTGACAAGCGAGCTCCTGAAATTAAAAAAGAAATTGGAGCGACTGGTAAAGTTTCAGAATCATTGGAAGAGCAGTTGGATGCCATCATAGCCCAAGTCAAAGAAGAGTATAACTACAGCTAAGGAGGTACCAATGTGACGTCAATGAGAGACATTAAAGATAGAATTGCCAACGTTAGCTCCACAGAACAAATTATTAAAGCAATGGACATGATCGCCACCACCAAGTTGCACAAATCGAGAGCACAGATGGAAGGCGTTCGTCCCATTTATAATGGTTTGAAACGACAGGTAGAAGAAATTGGCAAGTCAGAAGCGGCTGCCACACATGTCTTCTATGAGGAACGTGAAGTGAAGAGTTCATTGTACGTTGTCATAACAAGTGACCGTGGTTTCGCTGGTAGCTACAATTCTAATATTTTGAGGAAGTCTTTAAAACACATGACACAAGGAAAGAATGAAAAAATCCTTGTGATTGGTTCTAAAGGAAGAGATTATTTCCGTAAACGTGAGAAAAATATTATCCGAGAAATTACGGATATTTTGGACTCACGCATGTATTATGGGACAGAAAACTTAGCAGAATGGATGACAGAACTTTACTTGTCTGAAGAAGTAGATGAGGTTTTTGTCGCCTACACAGATTTCGAAAACATTTTGACCCATAAACCGGTTATTGAAAAGGTACTTCCAATCGTAGGCACTAGTAAAGACCAAAGTGAATACGATATGGACCGAAAGTATGAGCAAGGGATAGAAAGTTTCATTGATCATGTTATTCCCTTGTATCTACATATGAATTTGTTCCGAGCATTCTCAGAGTCCCATACGAGTGAACAAGCATCACGTATGGTGAACATGGATGCAGCTGCTAAGAACGCTGATGAAATTATTGAAGATTTGACGCTGCAATATAACCGTCAACGTCAAGCTGCCATCACTCAGGAGCTGAGTGAGATTATAGGAGGTTCAAACATTTGATTAAAGGTGACGTATATGACAAATAAAAATAAAGGAACAATCATTCAAATCATAGGTGCGGTTATTGACGTACGTTTTGAAGGCGAATTACCTGCCTTGTACAACGCAATCGAGATACCATTTGGTGAAGAAACAGTCGTAATCGAGGTCATGCAACATTTAGGGGACCACGCAGTACGTTGTATTTCTATGAATGAAACAGATGGCTTAAGACGTGGTATGGAAGCTATTGATACTGGTTCATCAATTTCAGTACCAGTTGGTGATGAGGTATTGGGTCGTATGGTTAACGTCTTAGGACAACCAATCGATAACAAGCCTCCAATTGAAACTGCAGAACATTGGCAAATTCATAGAGAACCACCTACCTTAATGGATCAAGTAGCCCAACCAGAAGTTTTAGAAACAGGAATCAAAGCAATTGACTTGCTATGTCCGTTCTCAAAAGGTGGTAAAATTGGTTTATTCGGTGGTGCGGGTGTAGGTAAAACTGTACTAATCATGGAATTAATCAATAGTATCGCTCAAGAGCATGGCGGACGTTCAGTATTCGTTGGTGTAGGAGAACGTACTCGTGAGGGTAACGATTTATACTACGATATGAAAAACTCAGGCGTTCTCGATAATACAGCGCTTGTTTTTGGACAAATGAACGAACCACCGGGTGTACGTATGCGAGTTGGTTTGACTGGTCTAACAATGTCAGAGTATTTCCGTGATGAAAAGCAGCAAGATGTTCTGCTCTTTATCGACAACATCTTCCGTTTTGTACAAGCTGGTTCAGAAGTTTCAGCTTTACTAGGACGTACGCCAAGTGCGGTTGGTTACCAACCCACACTAGCAACCGAAATCGGTAGCTTACAAGAGCGTATTACGTCGACAAAAAATGGTTCGATTACATCAGTACAAGCAATCTATGTACCTGCGGATGACTTTACGGATCCAGCAACTGCAACAACATTTGCTCACTTGGATGCTGTTACGGTGTTATCACGTTCAATCGTTGAACAAGGGATTTATCCTGCGATTGACCCATTAGCCTCATCATCACGTATTCTAGAAGCAGACATTGTCGGAAACGATCACTATCAAGTTGCACAAGCAGTTCAACGTATTTTGCAACGTAATAAGGATCTACAAGATATCGTTGCGATTTTAGGTATGGATGAATTATCTGAAGAAGATAAGCAAACCGTTAGCCGTGCAAGAAAAGTACAACGTTTCTTGTCACAACCGTTCTATGTAGCTGAGAAATTTACATCTATTCCAGGTAGATATGTACCAATCGAAGAAACATTACGTGGATTTAGAGAAATTATCGAAGGAGACCATGACGACATTCCAGAAGGATACTTCTTAAACGTAGGATCAATCGATGAAGTCGTGGAAAAATACAAGAACCAACAGGGTGGTTAAGATGGCGAAACCTGAGAACAAACTTAAACTAACAATTACAACCCCTCGAGGCGTAAAATTTGTTGAAGAAGCTGACATGATTGTCATGCGAGCGGTAGATGGTGAGCTGGGAGTTCTCCCAGGTCATGCGCCGCTAACAACTGTATTGGGCGATGGCGTTCTACGCATCACGAATAATGGTGTGCAGAACAAACAGCTTGCCGTATTCGGCGGAGTAGCTGAAATCGGATCAAATCGAGTTGACATCTTCACCACAATTGCACAAAGCCCAGAGGAAATTGATTTAGAACGTGCTGAAACAGATCGCTTAGAAACTGAAGACGCAATGCGTGAACAATCAGAAGAGCATATGACTCGCCGCCTGCAAGTTATGCAGACCCGCGCGCTTGTACGTATTCACGTCAGTCAGTCGGATTATTTCGATGACATTGAGGATGACGAATAAAACAGCTAAAGCAATACCAAACTCTCCGGAAGTTTAGGAGCGTTTGGTATTTTTTGTGGCCGTTATGGGATTTGGAGTTTGTCCTATTTTCGCTAGAATGGGACAAACTATCAATGCATCAAGTCGGAAGTGTTTGCCTCTGCAATAGCCGTTCACTTCCCACTTTTTATCGAAGTCGGAAGTGTTAAACTCTACAAAAGACCTAAGCCAATCTATAATCCAATAAAAATCACACAAAGAATATGTATTCAAGTAATCTATTCGTTTTTTTTCACGATTGTTTGCTATAATAAGCACGTAGCTAAATGAGGCAAATTGAAGGAGTATATAATGACAAACAATAACTATGATTTACCAGTAACAAAAAATGAAAAGTTAACCGTAACTTTTGAGGATTTAACGTCGCAAGGAATGGGTGTTGCCAAAGTAGACAGCTATCCATTATTTATCATGGACGGACTTCCAGGAGAAAAGGCAGTTGTTAAAGTAACTAAAGTTGGTAAATCTTACGGCTTTGGCCGAATCGAAGAACGTCTGACTAGTTCTGAAGACCGCATTCCGACAAGAGATGCACTAGGTACGCGCGTTGGTACAATGCCATTACAACATATGCGTTATGGTGCACAACTTGATTTCAAACAAAACCTTTTAGTCCAAGACTTAAAGCGTATTGCAAAATTACCGCATATCGAAGTGTTGCCAACAATTGGTATGGACAATCCATGGGGCTACCGTAACAAAGCTCAAATTCCAGTTCGCGCTGGCAAAGACGGTAAATTAGTGACTGGCTTCTTCCGTAGAGGTACACACGAACTAATCCCAATGGAAAACTTCCATATCCAAGATCCAAAAATTGACGAAGCGATCGTAAAAGTTCGTGACATTCTTCAAGAATATGGCGTTAAAGCATATGACGAGAAAAAACACACAGGTAACGTTCGTCACATTATGGTTCGTCGCGGTTACTATACAGGCGAAATGATGATTGTTTTAGTAACACGTACTGCGAAACTATTCCCAATGAGTAAAATTATTCCAGATATTTTGGAAGCTTTACCTGAAGTTGTCAGCATTGTCCAAAACGTGAATCCAAAACGTAACAACGTCATCATGGGTGACGAGACAATTGTCTTGCACGGCGAAGACGTTTTCCACGACGATTTATTAGGACACCGTTTTGCGATCAGTTCAAAATCTTTCTACCAAGTTAATCCAATCCAAACAGAGAAATTATATCAATTGGCTTTGGATGCAGCACAATTAACTGGTGAAGAAACAGTGATCGATTCTTACTGTGGAATTGGAACGATTTCTCTATCGTTAGCTGAAAAAGCAAAACACGTTTACGCAATGGAAATTATGCCAGATGCAGTAGAAATGGCAGAACGTAATGCAAAAACAAACAACATTGATAACGTCACATTTGAAGTAGGCGCAGCTGAAGACGTTATGCCAAAATGGCTAGAAGACGGCATCAAAGCTGATGTAATCGTGGTTGACCCACCTCGCAAAGGTCTAGAGCCAAGCTTTATCGACGCAGCAGTGGAAGTAAATCCAGACCGCATCGTTTATGTGAGCTGTAACCCAGCAACACTAGCGAGAGACTTAGCAATTTTTGCTGAGAAGGGCTACCATGCTAAAAAAGTTCAACCAGTGGACATGTTCCCACAGACTTTGCATGTCGAGTTGGTAGCATTGATGTCTAGGGTGGATGGATAAGAACTGATGAA